>DAFS01000051.1:24159-50300 GCA_002495525.1 Euryarchaeota archaeon UBA89
AGTCCTTCACTGACTCCGTCCCATGCTCCTGCGGAACTTAAACGCAAACGAGTGTAATAAATCTCATAGTTAACATCAATATCAAACCCATATGCTCTACCGTCCATCCAAGTAACGTGCGTATTTCCTGAGTTATCGATGGCAATAGCCGGGTGTAAACTGTAAGCATCATTTAATGTGACTCTGGTGTCATTTACTACTACTAAATGTCCGTAACCAAGCGCATCTGGTGATGCCCCTAAGTCTTCGATATATCTGTCCGCAGCTTGATCAACAAAAGTACCTGGATCTCCTTTCTGCCAGCCTGGCCATGGAGAGTCAAGAAGCGTTAGAGGATCTAAAACCGTCAAAAATATCTCTCTGGAATTATTCGTAGATAGATAAACTAACGCTTCAACCATTAGTTGCATTTCTGCTTGATTGCCCGAACCTGTTGGGAAACTGTACATCATACCTTCTGCATTAGTTAATGCCAAAGTAGCACCGCTACACGTTCGACTATTGAGACTAGTGAATCCGTTTGGACACTGTGCGAGATCCATCATGTGAGAGCCTACTTCTGTAGACCCACTACCAAATCCTGCTGCTAAGAGAGGGATTGGGATGATTCCCGCTGTAACACAGGCATTGTGTGCTTCAAGAATAGACTGTGTATCATCTGCATCTCCTGCTGGATCTCCTCCATAAGGACCTTCATCTGAAATAGGGATTACAATCTTTGTTGCATTGGGATTCCATACGTGATCAAGCATTGTAGGAGGGTTTCCGGGCACGTTACCTTGAGCGTCATGCCAAGAAAGACAAGCCCATGTAGATGCAGGTCCCCAAAACTCACTGTAATATCCACCGTCTTGTGGTAGATCGATTGCACCATTAGAATAGACCACTTCAGTTAATTCTCTAATTCCTCCTGAATCATCGTTTGGTTGAAGCCCTAGAGCAGTGACACGTGGACCTTGGTTACCACTGCCTCCAGTAGAATATGCAGTAGCACAGTTACCACTAGTCGCAGCAGAAGGCCAGTTCCCACTCAGAGCATAGAGGGTTTCGTAAACAGTCATGTTAGCACGTTCTAACATCGGCTTTAGACCTTCAAAGTTGTAACCACTAGCAAAGGAGCCGCCGTAGAAAACAGCACACATGTCTGCCCACTCTGCATTCATTGAACCTGATGTATCAATAGGGACAACCATCTCTACTTTACCACCACGTGTATCATCCCATACCACTTGTACAAAATCATCCAAATCCACGGCTACATCAGGATGACCTTTGTGGCCGATTATTGGAGTTAGTAAGGTCTCATCGACTGCTACAATTGCTGTTCTAGCAATTACGTCTGCTTCAATCATTGCATAGTATATTTGTGGCTGTTGGTAATACTTGTCTAATGGCTCATAAGAATCTTCCCAAACAATATGTGCATTTGACTGAGAATCAACATCAATCGCTGGCCAATCTCTATTCTGAGTATGTCGAGAAACTTCAAAATCATCGATTACAGAGATTGATGCATCGATTGCTACTCCACCATCAAGATCGTCTTGTGATGGATCGACTACTGTGTATTTGATAGCCCAATTACCAGTCCTATCCGCCCAAACAATATGTGCTCTATCATTATCATCAATCGCAATATCGGGGTGCCAAGCTCTGCTTTGCCCTGCATTAGATATCTGGGTATCATCAATTAAAGTATCACCTCGAGCATCAACCAGCTTGTAATACAGGTGTTGAGTATTTCTACTCCAAACGAAATGGATATTTCCTTCAGAGTCTGAATCTAAAGCAACCATCCTATCATTTTGACTGCCCCCGTTCACAATTTGTACTGCGTCCGTAAGCACAACTTCACTAGCTGCTACTTGTGGAGCAACCATCGAGACAAATACTCCCATTACCATCAATGTAACCATCATTATGCTACTTCTCATCTTACTCCTATCCATAGAACTCACCTCAGCATGTGCTGCAACAGACGAGATTGAACATCCGCTATACTTAACCTCGACCCTTACGGGTCATTTGAAAAATAATACATTAGGCCCATTCATCTCTATCAAAACTACGGCCAAAACCGCCAGTTTCATCGAAGTCTATGTCCATTTTCTCTTCTTTTGTCTGTTTTCCACGAGGATTTTTATTTGGTTTATTGGGCCAATCATCCACCGGCCCGGGTTTACCAGTACCTGGCCCGTATCCAAACTTTATTTTATGAATTAATGATAATTTTGTTAACCATACTTTCCTCATTGTTTGCATGAATTCATTCTGTGTTAATCCATCGAACCAAATTGGCCTTGAAAGATTGAATGCTTGTAAGGGGCCGGTTTCTTTTTGTTCTTTTTTACCGATATGAAGTACCCAATCTAAGTTAGCTTGGGTCAACAATACTCTAGTTTCATGAAGCCATGTTTCCCACTCAAGTGAGTCTGATGAATAATGCTCTTTCATTTCTAATTGTTGGCCTTCATCAACCCTAGTTATTGAATATATCAAAACTAAATTTCTATTTTTAGGGATTACAATATTGAAAAGATGTGCTGCTTTTGTTGGAGGGTATCTAACATGGAGATGAAGAAAGTTCTGATTATCTTGCACTTCACGAGTTTCGAGTTTCTCACTAGCAAGCCATTTTTTAATAGTAGCGGCAGCCAAAGTTGCATCCATATCCATTGTTTATCATCGTCCTATTTTAGAGGTTCTAATTGTGTTTTCAATTTTTCAATTAAAACTTCGAACTCGCCTCCAATCGGAGTTTTCGAAAATTTACTTATTTTGATAATTTTCCTGAACTTAGACCAATGATCGTATCCCAAGAGGAAAATCAAAGATGATAGATAAAATACAAATATTATCAAAATAAAACATAAAATTCCTTGTAGTGAGAAGAAGTTGATGCCTAATATTAAGACAAGTATTAACGAAATTATAGGCCAAAAAATAACAGGAGAAAACATACCAGCTAAGAAAAAGTAAGTTGTTCGCGCGTCCAAACCTTCGTCACTACCCTCTGCCATATAACGTGCTAATAGAGATTGGATACCAGAACCAATAATTGCGGGAATAGAGGAAAGAGTCATGAGGAAGATTCCTATGAATGCATTGAAAAACGTGGAGAGATTTATATTCTTTAATTTTTGATTTTGATTGATACAATTAGCATCAAGATCGTATGAATCTAATATTTCTGCGGCATCGGTAGCATATGGAATTAGTTCAAGATATTTGTCATTTTCATTTATTTCATCTCTAATACGCCTTGTAGCATGAACTTCTTGACTGAGAGATGTTAGAGGCTCTTCATCATGATTGGCTTTGAGATGAGCAATTAATTTCCAAGCCCTGTAGGTCTCCCAATCCGGTGCCCCAGGAGTTAACGGGGATAGTTTGAGATACATTTCCTGCTTCAATTCATTAACTGCTGAAACCGGCGGCTCTATCCATTCTCCTTCTTCTAATCGTGAAGATTTATCGTCATCATATACTAGTTTTATTTCTATAGGGTCAATATATTCTACATAACTTTTGGTTCTGAACCAATAATGCCTTTCCCAATGTAGGCCAGTTGGTTGTATTACTGGAGCCGGTTTACCTCTTTTTTTGGCTATCGCTGCAGAAGCTAAAGCAGCTCTTGCTGCTCCGGTTCTCAGGGCATGTAATTTAGAATCTTGATGAGATTTCCCTTCTGGCATTATAACCGCACCGTGGCCACCAGCCAAACAATTAGCAATTGTTAGCATACTTCTATCGTTTATTTTCCTTGCGAAATCTCGGCCTGTTACACCAGCCTCAACTTCCGCTTTCCTCAGAACCGGTTGGGCTCCATTTCGCCTAGACCACCAACCAATAATTGGTCCAGTTATGAGATCATGACGGCCCAAGGAAATGATTCTTTTTTTCTGTGTCAATATCATTAGACTTGGGTCCACCAGCCCATTAATATGAGTCGCTATAGAAATTCTTCCACCGATATTAGGAGGGATTGTGTCGGATTCAAAATTACGAAATATTACTGATTTTCCTACGTTTATCATTAATCTTAATAAATAACTAAAAGATAGGTTTCCCGGATGTTTTCCAGTATGGTCATAAGGGGCCTTTTCTAATTTCTTAACATTGATTTTATGGGCTGCTGCCGATAGTTCCGGAGTAATTTCAGGAGCGCTCTCTGAATCATTCACAGCATTGCGGGTTGGTTAGAGGTTGAGAATACATCGGTCAAAATATTGGAGGAATGAGAAGATTTATTCTAATTCTCGAAAGATTGCTTTTGATAGTTCGGTAGCATCGGAATGATCTATTGGACTGGGATTCCAAATGAAAGAATGGGTAGATTCTGGATATCTAGGAATTATATGAAAATGGAGATGGGGGACTGTCTGCCCTGCTTTTTCCCCATTATTTTGAATAAGATTGTAATTTTTCGCACCCGTGACTTTCATAATAGCTCTACAAATTTTGGGTAAAGCAGAGCCTAATGAAGAAGCGGCGTTCTCAGAAAGACCATCCATTGTGGGGCATTCTTCTTTTGGGATGACTAGCGTGTGTCCGCGAGAAAGAGGATTAATATCCAAGAATGCATAAACAGATTCATCTTCATAGATTTTATGAGATGGAATTTCTCCAGATAGTATTGAGTTGAAGATAGTTTTACTATTTCCATTCATTGTATCATTAACCTGATTTAGATATTGCCTCAATAATAGGGACCATTGATTTAATCTGGATTGCTTGGACAAGTTCGGTATTCATTACTCTAGATTTATCTGTTAAGGAAATTTTTGCTTCTTTTAATTCTTTAGCACTAGAAATATTCATTTCACTATTACTATGAACATTCTTACCAATATTTGAAACTCTGGAAGAGAATTCCCCTACTGATTGTCCTTCAATTGAAAAATAATCTTCAATATTTTTTGAGACCTTAGATAATTCCTTTTCTATCTTATTACTACCTGCAAAATTGGCGGTTTTAGCCCATTGTCCAGCGTGGCTGCCAGCCGCTTCGCCAGTAACTAAATCTTCAAGTTGTAAATTTCCTGGAAGATACCCTCCGCCATGCATACCTGTGTTGGCCGATCTTCCTGCGGCATAAAGTCCAGTATGCCACATTTTTTGAGAATTGAACGTAACTCTCCCCTTTTCATCAATTGGAGCGCCTCCAAGAGTGAAAGCCACTGAAGAATATACAGGAATTACTTCCGAATTGATATTCAAACCTGTCCTTTCTTCGATCCTTCGGATAGTTTGAGCGTACCAAACTTTGGCGTCGGACCCTAGGTTCCTTAAGTCTAAGACATAATCCTCTCCAGTTTCCTCTTCACCAATCTCTAGACCTTCTCCAGAATCTTTTCTATACCTACCACCGACACTTAACACATCTACTGGCAAATGCAAATTAGTACCTTTTATCGTTAGTTGATGTTTGGAAAAATTGGACATTCCCTCGAGTTTAATCCCTGCAGATGCTGCTAATGAGACACCGGTGCCAGAACCTTCTGAAATATCACTCCAAAGGCCTTGATAACCTTCTGTAGCTAAGATTATTGCCTTGGCTTGCATACCGAATACTTCTCCTGATTGTATGTCTAACACTGTTATTCCACGTACTTGTTTACTATCCATAACTAATGAAAGTGCTTGTAAATCAGACCTTCTAACTATTCCTCTTTTGATTACCTGTTCTTCAAGAACTCTTGTTATCTCACGAGTTGTAGAATCTCCACATCCAACAAGACGAGGTCTGCTGTGACCTTGGCAGGATGCTGCGAAAGGCAGCCCTCCTTCTCTTCTCTGTAAAACTAATCCCCAGTTCTCTAATTTTGCCAAAACATTCATTCCTTCACCACAAACTCTTGCAGCAGCCGAATTATTGGTTCCCTCACCGCCCGCTGAAATAGTATCATCACGATGTGCTGTAGAATCTACTTCATCGAAAGAAACGGCAACACCACTGACTGGAGACGCTCCCGAGCCTGAACCTATGCTTTTACTATCAATTATGATTGGTTTCGTTCCAACATCAGATGACGCTATCGCTGCTTGAAGTGCCGCAGGACCGCTGCCGATTATTACAACATCCCAAGATTCCATGTTCTCTCGGACTCTTCGAAAAGATTCCTTCTCAAGAAGATGACGCACTGAGAGGTTTCTTATTCTTAATTATTCTGACACAGAGAGGGCAAGCTTTCTGACCGCCTCGGCTGCATCTGTCATCCTAACTCCCGCGCTCTCTGGATGCAGACTAGATGTGAGAGTAGTGTGTACAATTGTGGATGAAAGAGTAATTCCATCATCGCCGTTTATTGTTACTTGTACTGGGTGTGGGCCAGAGACGGTGCTAGGCCATGCAACACCTATCCACAATACCAATGCTGCGTCTAATAATCCATCGAGAGTAACTATTTGCTTAGTCTCTGTCTTCCTGCAAGGCACTCTCAATGTCTGTACTTCAGGCTCTCCGTGAGCAGTAACAATCTCAACCTCTATTGTCATATCTGATTTACTACCATTATGGACCATCACAAAAAGATCGGATTGGCCGTCGGATGATCTTGGAGGTAGGTCTAGGTCCATTCTCCAATTATTCTCACTTAATTTTAATTCCCCGTTTTTTGATGAATCGTGCAATCTATCAATCAACCGGAATAGGCCAGGTTGCCATGCCCTAGTGTGCGCTAATAAGCCCTGAATAGTGTTGATATTGATTTTAATTTCTGAATCTGTTAAAAAATCCATAGCAGAAATTTTGTAAACTTCTTTAATTGAGTGTATCATTTCTTTATCAGATAATAGCCCTCGAGCACTCAAGTGTAAAGCCGCTAACATATGTTCCAGAGCAGCTGCGGGTTCGTGACCATCTCTTACTTTGGTTGATAATTCAGTGGACCAATCATCCCAACTTCCTGCTGTTTCCGGATCTAAATGTGCAACTAATACCTCTGTAAGTACTCTTTCTAAGATGCTGTCATGTAATGTTGGAGCATGTAATGAAAGAAGTGGGAAGCGTCGAGAACGCATAGGTATAGATCCTTCTAAATAAAATGTATTAAACCAACAAATGAAACCTAAAATAACTGCAAGGCTAATCAATATTTGACCAAGGATATATCCAGTTTCGAGCTCCCATACTGCAAATAAAGAGAGAGCTGCCAATAGTGAAGAAAACATCCTTACTCTCTCTCTGAGTACTCTTTCATGAAGTGTATTAAGGATTCTTTCAACTCCTGGATAGGCTTCCTTAGATTTGAATCCCCCAATTCTTAATTGGAGGCGGTGCCTTGCAGACATTCTAGCAAATACAGAAGAAATATTTGGAGGTATTAGAAGTAAGAAATTTATAAAAAATATTGCTATGGCTAATTCTAAAGAAGAATATTCCCAGTTAGTTAATATTACTCCCGCCGAAGTAGGTGCTGCTATTGAAAACCAAAATCGAATAGACGGGGCATATCTAATTGTTGATACGAAGGTCCAAAATCTTCTTTGTGAATCAATTCTTTCGACTCTTTTTGAAAATGCTTTATCCTCTCCCGAAGTTGCCTCCGCATATGGAGTCGGTAACATCTCTCTAGCGGAGGGCATGACTCTAGGAAGTAGTCAATATCCTTGATGCCATCGGAAGAATATATCAAAAATACAAGCTTTTAACGACCATCACATTTCTTGAAGCATATGCTCTCGCATGTACGGGCGATTAGTGTAGTCTGGATATCACCTTGGCCTCCTAAGCCGAGAACCCGGGTTCAAATCCTGGATCGCCCGCCATTAAGAAAAGGCTAGTCCATGACTTCTTCCAGCCTTTGCAACTCGATGAAGGAATTGTTCTAATGGTATTCTAGCATGCATAGAATTATTCAAATTTTTATCACAGTCTGCGAGGGCATCCAATATTTCGCACCTCAATTCATCAGTAATTGAAATTCTCCTACTGACTACCACTTCATGGATTTGTGAGACTACATCTTCAGAATCTAATCCATGTTCATTCATTAATTTATCAACTTCAGCGATAGCGCCGGAAAGAATCTTTTTATTTCTCCCGTTTATTTTTTCCCATTTCCACTCTACTACTTTTCCTCGCAAAGCAAGTTCAAGAAGATGTCTGCCTGCTTGCAGAGTTGTTGCTTGGACCAACTTATGCACAGCAGATCTATCTGTAGCCAACCCTCTAGATTCGAGCATTTCTAATGTGAAAATTGATTTGCGAAGATTTCCTTCACATACGTATACAATATCTCCAATTACGCCTTCATTCTTTTCAACATTTTCTTTATCACATATAGAATTTAAAGTTGATACTAATTGTTCTTTAGATGTATAAGGTATTCTTATCATTTGTGTCCTAGATCTTAATGCATCTATAATTCTGCTAGGGGCTCTTGCAACTAAAATAAATCTAGAGGCGTTACCTACCGTCTCCATCATACGGCGAAGATAAGCTTGACGAATGTGTCCAAGATGATCTGCATCCTCCAACACAATTACTCTGCTAACTGGAATCTGTCCCTCTCGAATTTCAATTTCTCTTCCGGCAGGGGGAATATCAGATTTTTTAGGCTGTATAATTCCTCTATCGAAAGCATCCAAAGACATGCGTCCGGCTAATGTATCGGAGGAATCTGTTCCTCCGGGCCGTAAGAAATTTTCAAATTTAGCCATGGCACCACTAGTTTTTGCAAGATCTCTGCATTGGAGGATATGAGTTGTAGATTCCCAGCTTGGTCCAAGCATTTGTCTGGCGACTAATTTCCATGATGCTGTTTTCCCAACACCTGCAGGGCCGGTAATTAGTAAATTAGGAGGATTTGGGGATAAACTAGCAGAGGTCAATGCTTGACATAAATTTTGAGGTATGGATAATTCCTCAAAAGTTTGAGGAGAATGTCCTCTAAGCCAACTCACCATAACATAGCGTCAAAGTGAAGGGTCTTGAACTGAACGATTTCTATTCTGCTTTCAAAACCTTGTGACGGCCACCTTTACGAGGCTTGACGAAGATTCTGTAACCACAAGCTCTGCAAGATTTACCTGTTCCGCCCGCTTCTACCCATTCTAAGTGGCCACAGCGAAGACATTTGTATCGGATTTCTAGAGGATCCATAGCAGATTCACAATGATTGCACCTAGGTAGGTCGGTTTCACTCCATGGTCTTCTGTCAGTACGGTTGCACTGACGGCATTTGTGAAGAATTAGTTTCTCAGCGCTCTTTGCCATCAAACCCGCCGACCAGCGCCCCCTTCTTGAATATGTGGTTGAATTATTGAGCCCTACGAGCTCGGTAACAGACATCAACAAAGTTCTCAAATATCTTAGCCCCATACTCGGAGTCATTCACTTCTGGGTGGAATTGAAGGCCGAAACGGTCGCTCGCATCGTTCTCCATGGCTTGAACTGCACAATTGTCACTTACTGCTGTAATTCGGAAACCATCAGGGATATCTATGACCTCGTCATTGTGACTCTCCCAGACTCCTTGTTTATCTGGAGTTCCTGCGAATAATTCACCTCCACCATCAATTAATTCTATTGATGCAGCGCCAAATTCAGGGTGTGGCGCCTCTTGAGATTTGCCTCCATAATGCCCTGCCATAAATTGGTGCCCAGCGCATATTCCTAAAATGGGAACTTCCAATGTCAAATATTCGGCACAATTTCCCAATTCTCCAGTTAATCCAACTCTAGCTGCTCCTCCTGAAAGGATCAAACCGTCAACCTTTCTTAGTTCGGAAAGAGGGGTTTTATTGGAGAGAATTTGAGTATCTACACCTAGATATCTCAACATTCGCCACTCTCTGTGGGTCCATTGCCCCCCATTATCAATGACGTCGATGACTAATTTCTCCTCAGACATGGTGTAAGCGAAATACAAGAGGGTCATGAATTAACCCCTGAAATGGCTTCAGAATTGTAACCTTATTTGGGTGCGTTTGAAATACACTACCTTTGTCGTGATGCTACTGCCCCGATGGTGTAGTGGCCTATCATGCAGCCCTGTCGAGGCTGCGACCCGGGTTCAAATCCCGGTCGGGGCGCCACTAATCTTACTTCTTTGTCACCGGTTGGTTTCGAAAGCCTGTCCTTGTTTTCGCTGTTACATTAATGAGTGTATCGCCATTATTAGGTTAATCGTATACTCATTTCAAAATGTATATTGTAACCATTTCAATTACCTCGGAGTAGATGCTCAAAACGTGTTTCAGAATAATCTTATTTCTTCCTGTAGCTCACCCTAGTTTAGAGCATTAGAAAAGAAATCTACTAATTTTGTTTGGTATTCTTCAGAATTACCCCATATAGCATCAACATGTCCTCTATCTTCAACATACCATGTAGTAACGTTACCGTCATTATCTAACATTCTCTGCTCAAATCTTTCGGAATGCATCACAGAAACTCTGGGGTCGTCCTTCGCGTGTGTTAGGAAGATAGGTCTATCTCCCGAATTCTTCGCTGCGTCCATTGGATTTTTGCCGTCCAAATCAACGCCTGCAAGCCATCCTCCAACAGTAATACCAGGTCCAGCAAAGAAAGTCGGGAATCCCAACCTTCCAAGCTCGTTCTTTACCACAAGAGGGAAGTCTAGAACTGCGCTATCTAACCACAATGCCCCTATTCCGTCCTCTTTCGAGAATGCTATTGCTGCACCTCCTCCTGCTGATATGGCGGTCATGCCAACCTCTCCTGGTTGGTATCCCTTCTCTGAAATCAGCCAGTCATATGCTCCTAAAACGTCCTTATATTCTATCTGGCCCACTGCTATGTAGTCCCCCACTACTTCGCTTTCACCATAGTTCCTCAAGTCGAAAGATAGTGAGTTTATTCCTCCTTCGGCCAAATATCCTTGCATTAACAGCATTTCTGGTTTGCATTTTCCATTCATGGGCATCCCATGTGTTTGGATAACCACAGGCGCGGCTGGATCCACTTCCACATACCACCCACTGAGAGATATCTCTGGGTCTCCTCTCGGTGAGAATGATATAATTTCAAAAGCATCCATCTGATATGACGATGCATCAAAATCTCTTCTGATTTCAACACGTTCATCAGCATCAGGCCAAGGCTCAAAACTCTCCCAATCATCATCTACGGTCCAGTTCGAAGGGGTGTTATTTTCCCACATCCCACATCCAGGATTAATTGCAAGGCTCTGTGCAACAACATATCCTATTCCTACATAACCGATTGAAAAAATAAATGTAGAAACCAAAAATACCGCTGTAATTTTTTTACTACTCGAAGAATCTTTCCACCATTTCCTCACTACCATATAATTTTTCGGAAATCAATCACGCACATAATATTAGCCCAAAATAGAAATTCTAACCGGTTGGAAAATGGCTCCCCTATTCTATACTTGAAGCAATAGCTTTCTCAATCCATGCTTCAAAAGAACACAGTCGTAATGTACTACTATAATCTCTCTTAATTTTTAATTCGGGTTTTGATTTACCTGCCGCAATGGGGGGTAAGATTTGATTTATTTTTTCGTTAACTGATGGAATGTCTGATTCTGCTACGATTACTCTTCCTCGTATCAATGACATATTGCTTCTATTGAGGAGGGGTATTAATTTGGGAAGAAAATCTATTGTTCTATGAGGTAAATTAACTAGTACTAGATCCCACTTCCCCGAAATATTTGGATTATTGGAAAGTTTCGTGGCATCGGCGAGACCGACTATTCTATCATTATAATATTGTTCGATAGGGGTGGATTCAGTAGGATACTCTCTCTTTTCCCATCTTTGAAGATTCTCGAATAACAACTCAACCGCCGCGACATTCAAATCCGATGCAAGAATATTACCTACTAAACCATCTTCTGCAATCAAAGTAGATAGGGCTGGCCCTACTCCACAAAAGGGGTCGCAAACGGCCAAAGGACGATTGAGTTCTTTACGCAATTCTTTTGCAAACCGAAGGGTTTCGAGTCTCTCTGTTTGAAGTTTAGTTGAATAATACGCTACTTGAGGATCGCAAGAAATATATCTGCCTGATTCTTTTACTGAAACCTTTGTGTTGGTTAATCCGGAAGGAATGTTTTCAAAATATAATTCTGAATCTTTACGCGCTCCTATCGGTTTTAGATCTCTAATTCTTAATTCTCCCAACACCCCCCCATCGGATAGTACCAATCTAATAAATGGGTGAGAGAGAAGTTTAGCTTGGGCGATTTTAGAGGTGTATTTTTCAACACTATCATCTATTCTAACTATCATCATATCGGCAAAAAATTCATGCGATGAGGGCCAGGCTTCTTTATGTTCAATTAACGTTGCTTTTCCTACTAAATTTTCTAGATGATTCCACCAATCTGTATCTATGATCTCATTTGGTTTTCCTTCTGAAAAAACTATCTCGAAATCACATAGAGGTTCAGGTAAATTTACATCAGCAGAAAAAGACAGGGGAATTAGTCGGTTTTTCCCATCTTCTGAAGAGAAAATTCTATGCTCCTTAGATAACCAATCATACTTTGTAATCTCAGTTAAAACAGCCTGTACTTTCCTATTTGGCACTAGTAAATGTCGCATCACGTTCATGATGTGCAGACGGTTAGCCCCCTTCACCATGACGGAGGAGAGGTTGTCGGCTGGCTTGTGGCTCATCGGCTTAGGGCCTGGTAATTTAGATTACATGAGTAAGGCCGCAATCGACGTAGGGAAAGCATGTTCTCATAGATTTTTAGAAGGATATACTGCTATTTTACCATCTGATCAAGAAGTACGATTAGAGAGTTTTATAGGAAATTGGGAAAGGATAATGAGACCTCAGGTAGAAAATCCTAAAGAATTGTTGAAATTAGCCAAAGAAGTACCTGTTGCGTTACTAATTGTTGGAGACCCCATGCAAGCTACCACACATGTTGATTTAGAAGCAAGGTGTGATGAATCGGGCATAAATTTCAATGTCATACCAGGAATTACTGCTACAGCGCTTGCGGTATCATTATCGGGATTGCAATCCTATAGATTTGGGAGGCAGGTTACTATTCCTTATTCCTATGGGAATTATTTGCCTTCGTCTCCTTTAGAGATGATTTATAGAAACTATGAGAATAATCTACATACTCTTGTTTTATTGGATTTGGATCCTACAGGGATGGGGGTTGAAAAACCGACTCCCATGAGCCCTATAGATGCATTCCGAATATTGCAAAAGATGGAAGAAAAGATGGAAGAGGTGGGGAATAATTTATCTCCACAAGTAAAAGACCTAGATGGAGTTCTACTAACAGATATATCCTTGGATTCTCAAAAAATAATTGCCGGTAATCTCTCTGAAATAACAGAGTGCAATGATGGTTGGATTCATTGTTTGATTATACCCACTAAAATGAATCAGAATGAAATTGACGCCTTTGAACGTAGGAAAATTGTTTGACCATCTAATCGACGGGCTCAAGGAGGGTCGGTGTTTCGGTTAATTGTATAACATGGCTCGCCCACCTGCTGAAGTAAGATTTCCTGGCGATAAAAATCGTAGGAAAAAGGTCAAAGTGCGAGGTATAAAACAGGCGTCTAAACAAATCCAACAAAGATTAGAGAAGGACTTGGACGCTCTTTTGGAAGACCCTAAGATATTCTTGCCGGAAATAAAGGCTGAACTTGGTAGGCCTAGAAGAGACATGATGGCTGCAAGTTTGAAGGAAATTGAATATGTCTCGAAAAAGCGTCATGATAGGAAATGGTTAGCTAGAAGAATGGTGAAGAGAAGGGGCTGTATGGTTTCTCGGGCATTAGCGGGTAGTCTGTTAGCTGCTCTTGATGGAGACCATTCAACTGTGGCCGTTTTCAATAATCCAATATATGGTACTTCGAGTTTTATTAGAAGAGGTAATGGAAAACAGGCCCACCAGGCAGCGATTCAAAATTATAATAATCATAAATTAAGAATGCTGGCTTGGGACGAACATGCAAAGTCTGGACATTGGTTTTTCTCTTGGAAAGATGGATTTCAATATACTGGAATGGCTCCTAAATCGCCTGAAAATTGGATTGATGCGGCTCTAGAATTCTCCTCTGTTAAATTCTCAGGAGATAAGATAAGATGGAGTAAGGGATTGGATGAAGAGACAGTGAAGAACAACACCTTTTCAGATTCTGGATGGTTAAAAATTACTTTCCAAAATGGTGTTGTTGCGGGATTATCACAAAATTCTCTTTCTAAAACAGATGAGGGTTTTGTTCCATCAATAGCGCTCACGATGCTTCCTCCAAAAATCTCTGAAATCATTGATGCTGAGTGGATGTGGAGACCAATAGGTTGGCCTGAAGATAGGGCTTTGCCGGCCGAGGGATTAGAGAAATTAGAAGAAATATTACTTGCTTGGATGTCAATGGCTCTAGAAGATTCTTCATTGGGTAGAGAATGCCGTAAAAGTATCTTGAACTCAATTGATGATGGTTATGTTAGTGGAAATAATTGGTTCGATAATGAATCAAAGAAAGACTTCTTGGAGTTTTTATCGGGAAGCGAGGATGAAAAAGAAGCAATTGCTGCAGTAATAGATAATCTAGAGACAGGAATACATGTGAGACAGGATGGATTTACGTTTGAATTGGATGAAAAGGTTGTAAGATTTGAAGAAAATGCTTGTCATCCCCTACTGGTTTCTTTATGGAAAGATCATGGACTCACTATCCTGAATGATATGTTCGAATTAACAGGTGAAGAAGCGGATGAGATTTATAGCAGACAGCTTCAACGAAAGCAAGGTTTTGGGGCTTTTTTAAGAGAGCTGAAAAATAGCCTCTCTACTGCAAAAAGGCTGGATACTTTGCCATGGAATAATGTTACATTACCAAATCCCCTCGCTTTCGCTGATAAATTAATTAGAAAAGCAGGAGATGATGGTGTAGCATCTACGGTATCTTTGGCTAGAAAAGGTAAACATTTGGATGCTGCAATGGGGTGGGCTTGGCTTGTCGTACATGATAGAACAGAATCAGATGCTTGGAGATTTGATTCGGCGTCCCGCGATAAAGGCAGCGATTGGGTGCCCGCATTACATATGTTGTGGGCATCGGCAGAAGAAATCTTGAATGGAAATAGTGAGCAGGCAAGGAATAATTATATCGATGCTATGAGAAAATTGGCTGAAATATCTGGTGCAGGTAAATTATCTACGCCATAATAATCAAACTACTATCCAGATCGCTACAACGATCAATGAGAAGCCCATTCCTCTGTTTAACAAGGTAGCAGATTTGGTTGTTGTAAATAATTTCCTTAACTGTGTACCAAAACCTGCCCACGTCATTACTGCAGGTAAACCAAATATGAGATTTAATCCGACTAGCATGACTTTTGCTCCAAAACCCGGGCCGAATAAAAGACCAAATTGGGTCATCAATACTAGAAAATGAATCCATGCCTTACCGTTGACTATTTGTAAAATGATACCAGTGATTGGCCCTAATCTCGTACTTTTTTGTTCATCGTCAGATATTGAAGAAGATTTGAAAACTTGGTATCCCAGATATGCAATATAAATGGCACCAAAATAAGTCAATAGATCGAAAAATGATTGGTTTTTCTCAATGAATACGGTCGCTCCTCCTACAAAAATTCCTAACGCAGACCACCCCAAAGCCATTCCTGAAATTAATGGCAAAGTACCTTTGAAACCATGCTGCGAACCATGTGCTGCACAAAGAATATTATTCGGTCCTGGTGAAAAACACATTGCTATGGTAAAAACTAGAAATTGGGCGAGAAGTTCTGAGTCCATACTAACCACTATGCTCTAGTGGCGAGTAATTCAGCGGCTGCATCTAATCCTTGTTCGATATCTTTCCAAATATCTTCTACATTTTCGATTCCTACACTCATTCTCACAAATCCAGGAACTACTCCTGCTTCAAATCTAACTTCTTCGGGAACAAACATATGACTAGAATTGAAAGGGCATTCAACAAGGCTTTCGACCCCTCCTAAACTAGTTGCCTCGAATATTAAATCTAATGATTTCATAAATTTCAGAGCAGATGCATCTCCGCCTTTTACTACAAATGCCAACATGCCACTGCCTCTAGGCATTATCTTATTAGCTACCTCAAAATCTGGATGATCTGAAAGTGAAGTATGAATTACTTTTTCGATCATGTCATGATTTTCCAATCTCTTTGCTATCTCAGCAGAATTAGAAGCATGAATAGGCATCCTAGCATGTAAAGTCCTCATTCCTCTCTCCAATAGATAACACATGTGTGGATCTGCTGCTCCGCCCAGATATATCTTGTTGTGGAATATTTCTGCAACAAGTGTCTTCTTACCGGCTACGAAACCAGCTGTTAAATCTGAATGTCCTCCGAGATACTTCGTCCCGGAATGTATTACAATATCAAAGCCCATTTTGGTTGGATTGCAAGACCAGGGCGAAACGAATGTATTATCGACAACAGAAATTAGGTTGTTTTCTTTGGCTAATTCTGCCATAGCAGAAAGATCGCAGACCTTGAGTGTCGGGTTAGTCATTGTCTCGACATACAATACCTTAGTATTTTCTTGAATAGCCTGTTGATAACTTGTAGGATCTCTAATATCAGCCATAGTAACTTCTATGCCCATTCTTGGAAGTATATCCGTAAGTAAGGCATATGTCCCTCCATAACAGTCAGGGGTGGCTATGATATGATCGCCCTTAGAAAGTAGAGTTAGGAGAGTTGTTGAAATTGCTGCCATACCACTAGAAAAAACTTCGGCGTCTTCAGCACCTTCTAAAGCGGCGAGTTTTGCAGAAACTACTTCTGAGTTGATACTAGAAATTCTAGAATATACTACACTATGATGTAGTCCTTCTGCCCATCCTTTGTATTTCTCATCGGTCAATCTGTATGTCGAAGACAAAAAGATTGGTGTCGATGCCGCGCCTTCTATTTCCACCATTCCAGAGTGAACGGCTTTGGTTGCGAATCCTGTGTCGGTATTATTGTTCTCCATACACGTCGGAAGAGGTATTAGCAAATCAACTAAACGGCGAATATATACTAGAGATGTCGAGATTTTGACGGTGAATTGTTAAATGTCCGACTTTTTGACGGAAATACTAAGAAAGAATAGTCTTAGCGTCGTATAATGCCGTTTTCAAATCTAGACTCTAAAGATTCAGGTATATTAAAAATGCTCAATGAAGATTCGAGGGCAACTACACAAGCAATAGCCGATGCTTTGAATATGCCAAGAGTTACCGTTCATGATAGGATAAAAAGATTGCAAGATAGGGGCATAATAAACAAATTTTCTGTAGAAATAAACAGAAGAGAGTTGGGTTGGCCTTTGCATGGATTCATTCTTGCAAATTGGGCTGGACAGAGAGAGGATATAGATAGGAGATTTGTGGCTGAAGAAATTTGTAAAATGCCTTTTGTTGTAGGATGCCATATAGTTACAGGCCAATGGGATTTTATTGTAGAAGTGGTGGCTAAAGATATGGCGAATTTAGGAGATTCTATCTTAGATCAGTTATCTGAAATAAATGGAGTTGGGCATACTCAAACTTTAGTTTCTTTTTACAGCTTTGACGGTGTCGCTAAATCTCTTGGCTAACTAATAGTTTCGTTAATGCCCCAAATTCTATCAGTTAATTGAAGGAATAGCGCAACCACAGGCCCTATTAAAATTGCGAAAATGATTGTTCCGACACCAAATACACCACCAAGTTTCCAACCAATTAATAATGCAATTATTTCGATTGTGGTCCTCACTCTACCAATTGGGATATTAGTGATTCTTTGAAGTCCTGTCATCCATCCATCGCGTGGCCCGGGCCCTAGATTTGCAGTCAGGTAAAAACCACTACCTATGCCGACTAATATCGTACCTAATAGAACTTGAATTACCTGAAAAATTTGTTCATCTGGATGGGGTAGATACGGTTCCATAACGTCAATCGCTGATGCTATCAAGATTGCATTTAGGATGGTCCCTACTCCCGGTTTTTCTTTCAATGGTATCCATAAAAAAAGAACTATTACACTAATAAAAAATGTTGCCTGGCCTATTGTCCAGTCGAATTGAATTCCGATACCTTGGGCTAAAACTGTCCAAGGAGCTACTCCGAGCCCGGCTGCAATTATTACAGCGTCTCCTGTACCAAATATCCATAATCCAATTACTAATATTACTAATGTGTTAAATCTAGGCTTAGTAGACATTGGATCATTGGAACTCCAAGTAGTTGTGGGTACTTTTTTTGCCAATTTGAAAAAAGGCTGAGGCTCGGACAAAAATTACTCACCTTTAACCCAATTAGAATATTCATTGGTAGATTCGACTGCCCAGAATAATATTTCGGGGACATCATAAGGGTGCTCTAGTTTTATTTTTTGAATCAATTTTTTGACCTTAGATTTAGTAGTTTTAAGTTGTATTGACCATTCTGATTCGCTTGTTATTTCTTCGTCCCAGCGATATACGGATCTACTCTCATTTATCTGTACGCAAGCAGCTAGATTAGAGTCGATAATTGATTGGGCCCAAAATCCAACTTCTGCATCATTTAGGTCTTTACTAAGAGTTGTTTGAACTATAAATACCGTGTCATCCATGGGCAATGCTAGGTGGGTTTCCAATATAGCCTGTGGCATATATTCAATTCCTGAGTGCGCTTCCGAAGTTTCGGAGATAATATGGGCGCGTGGGAAAAACCTATCGATTCGGGAGAAATTCCTGACTCTAATACACACTTTGACGTGATAGTCGTTGGTGGTGGTCCGGGAGGTTCTGCTGCTGCTGCTTATAATGCTTTGAACGGATGTAAAGTTCTTTTGTTAGAAAAAGAAATTTGGCCCAGAGATAAAATCTGTGGAGATGCTGTCGGAGGTAAATCACTTTCTCATGTAAAGGAACTAGGCGTCTTAGATATGATTGAGTCGACACCTCATTATGTGGTGGATTCAATCGTTTTCGGCAGTGCAAACGGTTCAGAAGTTAGAGTCATGCTTCCAAAGGAATCCTATGAAAAAATGGGCTTACAATCAGGATATGCATTACCTAGAATGCAATTTGACTATATGATGTTTCAAAGAGGGCAGGAAATAGTAAGGGAGAATGGAGGGTCTGTAATACAAGATTTTTCTGTACATGAGATAATGTTTGAGAATGAGAACGGTGTTCATAAAATAAAAGGAGTGAAAGGCCGCATAGGCGGTAGAAAATCGGACAATGATGAATTGGTCTTTACGTCTGCCGTAACTATTGGAGCAGGCGGATATAACTGTCCGGTCTCTAGAGTAATTACTGAACTGCATAATGAACCGCACAGAGATGATGATCATTTCTGCGGAGGATACCGCGAATATTGGGATAATGTCGAAGGATTGGGCGGTGAATCGGGGGCAATTGAAATACATTTCATTGACGAGGTTTTGCCGGGTTATTTTTGGCTGTTCCCAGTGCAAGGAAATAGGGTCAATGTTGGCATTGGGATGTTAATTTCCGAACATAGGAAACTGAAGAAAAGTAGAAAGAAATCTCTCAAGAAAATACAAAAATGGGTTATTGAGGAACATCCAAGATTTAAGCCTAGATTTGCGAACTCAACATTAGTCTCTGGGTCTGAAAAGGGGTGGCAGTTGCCGTTTGGTTCCCCTAGGAAGAATGCTGAATTTCAACCTAGAAGAGTGGCTATGGCAGGAGCCATGTGTGTCGGCGATGCTGCAAGTTTAGTCGATCCATTTAGTGGGGAAGGAATTGGTAATGCGTTATTATCAGCAAAAATGACCTCGAAGCATTTCGATAAAAACCAGCATACTGACGGTTTTACAGATGATGCGGCTAAAGAATATATGGCTGATTTATGGGACGCATTAGGTTCTGAATTGAAGAATTCAAAAACTTTACAACAAGTAATGAAATGGAAATTACTTACTAATTGGTTTGTTAAAAAAGCATCTAAAAAGGAAGAAATTGGGAAAATGATGTCAGAAATGATTGCTAGCAAAGAATCGCAAAAGATGTTATGGAGTCCTTGGTTTTTGATGAAGACACTGTTATTACCATGAGGTTCAAATTATGGAAAAATTGGCTAAAAATCTAACTAATATAGAGGCCGTTTTCCTAGATTTAGATGGAACGATTTACATGGGAGATAATCTAATTGAAGGTGCTGTGGAGTTCTTAAATCGAATAGAAAAAAAAGGAATTAGGAGATTCTTTTTATCCAATAATTCAAGTAAATCAGTAAAGCAATATTTATCTAAATTAGAAAATTTGGGGGTGCCTGCTAAAGAAGAAGATATATTATTATCAACTCACGATTTATTGGCATGGCTTTCTTCGAATAATATATCTGAAACCTATCTAGTAGGTACTGTTGGAATGAAAGAAATGTTAGAGGCTGCAGGCGTGAATACTTCTTCTACTAATCCCCAATATGTTGTTCTAGGTTATGACACTGAAATAACTTATCAGAAGTTAACTGAAGCGTCAATTAATCTACACAAAGGTGTACCTTTGGTTGTCAGCCATCCGGATATGGTTTGCCCCTCTCCGAATGGTGGATTACCAGATACTGGAGCTTATCTCGCGCTGTTTGAAGCGACTACCGGGGTAACACCCGAACATATTTGTGGAAAACCAAATCCAGGAATGATATTGCATAAAATACACGAATTAGGTATTGATCCAATGAAATGTGCAATGGTTGGCGATAGACTATACACAGATATGGAAATGGCTGAAAGATCAGGAGTTCATGGCATTTTGGTGTTATCTGGAGAAGCCACATTAGAAGATGTCAGTGTAGCGGAACAAAATCCGAGTCTGATTGTAAAATCAGTTGCTGAATTGTGTTAATAATGATTTTTCTTTGATAGTTGGAAAATTCTGTTTTATCAATTATACTTCTTCTTTTAATAATAAAAGTCATTCGGGCCTTCATGGAAGGAACGACTGACCCGTCAGTTTTAGAACATAGATTATACTACAGAATTGGTAGTTTCGTTTATGATAATGCCAAGGTTGTATTAGTTGCGACTTTGCTCTTAGGAGTTGGGCTTGCCGGGTTAATGACTTTGGAACCTAAATATATCGAAGGTTTTGGCGAAGGCGACCTCGAATCTGTTCATGGTTGGGATGCTATCGCAACTGGATTTTCTGATGAAAATGAGAGTTCTTATGAGACTTTTTACGTTCTCTTCCATCATCCAAGTGGGAACTCTAGTGACGTTGAAGTTAGAGCCGCAATGGAAGAAACGCTTAGGGTGTTTCAAAACAATGAAGATGTTTCAATGGATTATCCGTGGTTCACTAATGAGGCAAATAGATCGAATCTAATTAGTACAATCGATGATTCTTGGTCTAGAATACGTGTACAAGTTAATTTGGATAGGGAAGAATCAAAAAATTTACTAAAGGAAACTATTGAGAATTTGGAATTACCAGAAGATGCGCCCGATGGAATGGAAAAATGGGTTACTGGAAACCTAGCCATAGATGTTGTATTTGATTTGACTCTTGAAGAAGAATTAATCAAAGCTGAGCTAATTTCAGCACCCCTTACCTTACTGATTTTGCTATTGGTATTTGGAAGTCTTGTTGCAGCTGGTTTGCCTGTTCTGACAGGGATCTACACAGTAATTGCGGCAGTAGGTATTGTTACTGGCTTGACTTATATTTTTGATGATATCACAATTTATGCAAATAATATTGTATCATTATTGGGTATTGGTCTAAGCGTAGACTATTCATTATTCATAGTTAATCGATTCAGAGAAGAATTGCGTAGAGGTAGAGATCATAAAACGGCTATTGCAATGACCAGTGCTACTGCTGGCAGGGCTATTTTCTTCTCTGCAATGACTGTAATGGTTGGATTAATGGGTATGCTGTTTTTCGAAAATACTGGCTTGCCATCACTGGGCTGGGGAGGCATATGCGCTACCCTAGTTGCTTTGATTTCATCAGTAGTTTTATTGCCTGCGATATTATCTTTGTTGGGAGATAGAATAAATTCATTGAAAGTTCCTTTTACGATGACTGACACGACCAAAGAAGATGGTTTTTGGTCATGGATTGCTGAAGGTGTAATGAAGCGCCCTTTGTCAGTATTGGTCCCTGCTGTTTTAGTTCTACTAATCGCTGGTTCACCTTTCCTTCAAGCGGATTGGGGGATAACTACATACAAAGCTTTGAGTCCTGATGATGAGTCAAGAAATGGTTTAGAATTAACAGATGTTTATTGGCCAGAAAATGTTGGAAATACTGCTCAGATTGTTTTTGAAATTGGAGAAAATGTTGATCCATTCTCAGAAGAAAATATTCGTAATTTATACAATTTTTCAAAGGAAGTTATGACTATTGAACATACTAGTTATGTATACACGTATGCACATTTTAATTCGTCGATGAGCCAAGACGAAGTAATTTCTTTCTGGGATGACTCTGAAGACGGAAGCCTATCTTCTGATGAGGCATATATTTTAGATTTGCAAAGGAAATTTCACCTTGAAAGTTCTGTAGGAGGTAATGTGATTCTAGTAATTGTCGGGATAGAAGGAGAGCAATCTAGTGAAGATTCTAGAGTCGTTGTAAATAGTATTCGAGATCTAGAAAGTAAGCATGTACAATTCGATAGTCAAAGTACTGTCAGCGTGGCTGGTATTGCAGCATATAATCAGGATGTTTTAGAAGCAGTTGCTGAAAATATGCCAATTGCTTTGGCATTTATCCTGATATCAAGTTACATTCTAATATTCTTACAAGTTAGATCGGTGGTTTTACCACTAAAAGCACTAGTAATGAATGTACTATCTGTCAGTGCATCATTCGGTGTGTTAGTATGGATTTTCCAATATGGTAATGGGGCTGAGTTACTAAATTTCACGCCTCAACCTATCGACCCAACTACTCCTGTAATGATTTTTGCAATTTTATTCGGATTAAGTATGGATTATGAAGTTCTGATGTTATCAAGAATTCACGAAGAATGGGAGCGAACCAAAGATAATACAAAGGCTGTAGCGGTCGGATTGCAAAAGAGCGGGAGAATAATTACATCCGCAGCTTTAGTAATGATTACTGTATTTTCTGCCTTCGGTATTTCCTCAGTTGTCCTAATGAAACAATTCGGTTTTATGCTTGCATTGGGGGTCGCTGTTGATGCTAGTATCGTTAGAGCATTGGTCGTACCTTCCACAATGCGATTAATGGGTGACATAAATTGGTGGGCTCCAAGTTGGCTATCAAAAAATGAGTCTGATGAGGAAGAATAATTCATTAAGTCGAAGTGTATAGGCTTGGACGGATTTGTATGGATGACGGATGTGTTGTTGTAACTGGTGCCAGTGGGTATATTGGAAGCCATATTGTAGCGAATCTTTTATTGAAGGGGAAAAAGGTTAGGGCGACAGTTCGAGATTCACAAGACCATGAGCGTGTCAAGCACTTGAAAGAAATGGAAATCTTAGAGAATGGTTCGTTAGAAATTGTAGAAATGGATCTTTTTGATGAGGGTAGCGTAGACCTAGCAATAAGTGGAGCGACGGATGTAATTCATACTGCTGCGGTAGTGATTGTGAGATCAAGAAGACCCCAGGAAAAAATTGTTGACCCAAGTGTAATTGGTACGAAAAATATTATTTCCGCAATCGAAAAAAGTGGCACTGTTGAAAGGTTTGTTCATACCTCTTCAACTGCAGCAATTCGTCCAGAAGAGTGGGGAGATGGTGAAGTATTGACCACAGAAACATTTGCCGAAGATGCTACTTTAGAACAAAATCCGTATGGGTTGGCAAAATATAGTGCTGAAATGGTTGTTAGAGATTGGCATAAACAAAAGAATGGTGTGAAAAAACCAAGGATGGTTACTATTCATCCTTGTATGGTTTTTGGCCCACCTCTTTCACCGAGACACCTGAGAGGCTCTCTTTCAATTATTATGATGTTAGTCAACAGAGAGTTGCCAGTATTGCTGCCTATGCAAATCAGCATAGTTGACGTTAGAGATGTTGCTGAGGCTCACGTAAGGGCGTTGACGATGGGAGAAGACGGAGGGAGATATCTGACGGTTGCGGGCGAGATGATGTGGAGCGATATTTCTAAAATTTTGAAAAAGGAGTTTCCTGAAAGAAG
Organism: Euryarchaeota archaeon UBA89; assembly: GCA_002495525.1. Lineage (GTDB taxonomy): Archaea > Thermoplasmatota > Poseidoniia > Poseidoniales > Thalassarchaeaceae > MGIIb-O2. Next base: position 48,245 of record DAFS01000051.1, read on the forward strand.
ATGGCCCTTCAGACAACTATCCTACTACTTTGCACTGATAGTGTGTGCATTTCACCCGAGAGTGAGTGTTTCTTGGGCAAAAAGACATTTGAAAAATAAATTATATTGGGATGCTACTCCTGCTGAGAAAGATTTGAAAATGGAATGGAAATCTATTGATGAAACATTGGTTGATACGATTCCAAATATTATAAATAATAATTGGGATAAATGATTGCACACTAATACTGTTTATGTTTTATGCTATTGCGAAATCGGGGGCATATGCGCACTCTTGCTCAGAATAGGGGTTTGGTGAAATTGAATCAAAAATCCGTAGCGGGAATGCGATTAAATGCACTATTAATGGTAGTACTAATCGCTTCCATGTCGGGCTCCATTGCTTATGCTAGTAACAGTACTCTGCCCGATACATCAAAGATGAGTGATGAATTAGTTTCTGAATTAGAATCGGTGGATGAAATAGAGGTAATTATTCAATTCACCAGTGAGCAAGATAGTTCGGTTTGGCAGTCTCTAGAAACCATGGGTATCGAAATGATCTCGGAAATGTCTGTCCTAAATGGTGGCCTAATCGTTGGAAAGTCAACTGATATCTCTCGACTTTCTACATTTTCAATAGTACAACATATGGAGCTTAATGTCCCCATTGAACATTTTTATCTGCCAGGGGATCAAAATGATACCGAAGCCATGATGCACGAAACTGTAAGGTGGGTTAATGCTAGCTTGGCATGGCATCGTGCAATAATTGGAACCGATGGAGTCCTCAAAACAGAACCCGACTTATCCCTGAAAGAGTATGATGGCGAAGGCGCCACAGCAGTAGATCTTGATACTGGAATTGATGGTGAACATCCAGACTTTGATTGTGGAGAACCGTGGACGGGAGAGAAACTAATCTGGTCTGCTAAATGGACTGGTCTCGCATGGGTAGATGCACCTAATTGCAATTCAGACACATCCAGCGGACATGGAACTCACGTTGGTGGAACTATAGCAGGAAATGGTGACGCGTCAGGCGGTAGAAGATTGGGTACTGCAAAAGGTGCAACGATAGTTGCGCTTGGGACCGGAGATGGGGCTTCTATCTTCGCAGCAGTAGAAGGCCTTGAATGGACTTACCAACATAGTAGGCCTGGTTTGAATGACTTCAATATTCGAGTAGTGTCTAATTCTTGGGGTACTAATGGAGATTACAATCCTTCTAATGCTGTAACATTACTTACAGATATGTTGACTTATGAAAACGATGTTGCTGTTATTTTTGCTGCTTCTAATAGTGGAGGAAGTGGAGGGGAATCAGAAAGTGATTTGAGAACTAATGTATACGCAAACACACCTTCTGCTATATCTGTAGCTGCGCTCACTCATGATGGTAACGCTGTTACTTCTTTTTCAAGTAGGGGTTGGAATACTCAACAACATACTTGGCCAGATATTGGGGCACCAGGTAGAGATATTTGGGCAACAGCGCCAAGAGCGACTGCGATTGATGCCTCTACTCGGACTCAAGGTGACCTGTACTATATGGCAATATCAGGCACTAGTATGGCGACACCCCATATCGGAGGAATTGCAACGCTCCTCCTAGCAGCCGCTCCGTCATTAGGCGCTGCCGACTATCAAATCGAAGATCATGACGAAGGCGAGAGCATGTATTTTGATGAGCCTGCAAAGGGCTTACAATTCGAAGATTGGGTAACTAGGAATGAGTCAAGAGTACATGAAATCGAATTAATTCTTGAACTCACCTCGCATTATGAAATTCTGAGAAACTCATGTGAAGAAGGCAATGACGATGACAGTTGCGATAATATTCCAGAGGATTGTTATCTCTCAGAAAATACAGATAGATGTCATGATTGGAGAGTCGGGCACGGGCTCGTCGACACAGATAGAGCCCTGGCACTTGCAAGAACTCTTCAGGTTATGCGAGATCCTGATGAAGACGGTTTCCTAGATTATCCAGAAGCTACCGTTTGGGATGCTTACGAACATTATGAGGGAATCATGGATACAAGAGGTTTACACCTCAGCACCGATCAACTCAGGC
>DAFS01000049.1 GCA_002495525.1 Euryarchaeota archaeon UBA89
GTTGAAAATCCTAGTATGTTTTCTGAACAAGTGACAATACAAGTAGAGGCGGGAGAATTAGATAGTTCGGCTCCTGAATCAATGACTGTTCCTGCTGGAGAAAGTCTTGAATTTGACGTATTATTCAGATCTGATGAAGCAGAGGAGCCTGGAGAAATGGAAGTTAATGTTACTGCCACCGTAAATCAAGTGAATGGTTTACCTTATCCTTTAGGCCCTTCTGACTCTGAAGAAATAATTATTACTATTATTGAATACATGAATTGTGATTCTGAGATTGGTCAAGGAGGAGGAACATTTGATGGTGGTGATGAAATCTCTATTTCTGCTGCTATAAATTGTAATAGCAATATGGAAGGAGAAGTCAGTTATCAGGTTCATCTAATCAAGAAAAATATGGGGTCGTCTTCTTGGCCGAGTGGTTTTGAAAATATAGATGGAAATTGTGATGTAGACATTGAAGTAGGGGATACGGGTGAAAATTGTAATTTTAGAATAGGTACGCCTGATAATTTGAATAGTGATTGGGAGGGATGTATAGTGATAATTGAAGTAGGAGAAATTAGACCAAATTCATGCCCTAATTCTAATAAAGTTGATATTAAAATCAATAAAAAGACCGCAGGTCTTGGTATTGAATTAGGAGGAAATGAGTCAATTGTAGAACAACTGGGACTCACTGAAGAACAATTACCAGTTATTGGGGGATCCGTCGGAATAGTCCTATTGATTATTGTTGGATTGATGTACTACCGAAGAAAAGGCCGAGAATACGAATGAAATCTCATTCTAATACCAACACGTGCCATCTTAATGTGAATGTCCAAAAAATTGCCAGGCCCCATGAAGCGGTGCTGGGAAAGTCAAGTAGATTCACGTAAACAAGATACTGAGACACGGTCAATAATACAATTACAAAAATATCCATTAAATTTGGATATCCCCATCCAGATTCTTTAGCAATCCGATTTCTATTTTGAATAACCCATATTATTGATAGACCCAAAAACAGTACAATCATATGGCCAATAATCCATCCAAGAGATGCCCCAAAAGCTGAAACAAGAGTGTCTTGAAATCCTGCCAATACTAAAGATGCAATGTCGACCATGTTTGTACGAATGCATAGTTGTTATTGAATTAATGCTCGATTCGACTTTAGGGCAGAGGAGTGGGTCAATTCTTCAAATATGCTAATTTACCCGTTAGAACTTAACATGAATGCTGAGACGGAAGTACATGAATGGGCCGTTCGTAATTGTCGGTATGCATCGGAGTGGCACTAGTTTAGTATCAAGGATATTAGATCGCTCCGGTGTTTTTATGGGTTTAGATCTACAAGAAGATCATGAATCAAAATTTTTTATTAAATTAAATAAATGGATTTATGAAAATGCGGGAGCCGACTGGGCTAGACCAATGGCTCTTCAAGAATTGATGGATTATGAACCGGCAAAGGAAAAAGTGGAAGAGTATGTAATATCTAGAATCTCTAGTAACTCAAGTAAAAAATATTCAGGGAAGAGTTTGAAAAAAGGTTTATTTGATTTGGATTCTAAATGGGGATGGAAAGATCCTAGAAACGGCCCTACATTACCAATATGGAAGGATATTTGGCCAGAGCTGAGGATTATTCATGTTACTCGTCACGGAGTTGATGTAGCATCCAGTCTCCAGACAAGGAGTAATAAAAATTGGGAAGAAGACGAAAGTAGATTCTCTAAATGGCTAAAAATGTATAAATGGAAAGATAGTAAATCTCCGATTAGAAGAGGGCAAAGAGCAGCAACACTATCGCATGCTTTCGATTTTTGGTCTGAGCATATGGAAGTAGAGAAAAAAAATCTAGAAGATTGTGAATTTGTATTAGAAGTTCGTTATGAAGATTTATTGACAACTCCTAAATTAGCGATTAAACAGATATGGAATTTCATTGATATTGAAGGGGATGATTCATTATTAGAAGATATTAGTCAATCGATAGATGGGAGTCGAGCCTATGCATATAAGAAGGATGAGGGAATGAAATCATTTGCTTTAGAAAACAGAGAAACTCTAGAGATTTTTGGCTATTTACCATAATTAACTATTCAAATTTTGTTGTATTTCATCGCGCCAGTGGCTAGTATCAAATTCGGTAAGGCTTTCGAATAACTCTAATTCCTCGATTAATTGATTACCACAGATTTTGAAATGTGAGGAGTTGATTTTATTTGTTATTCCTTTGGAGCTTAGTAGAGGGAAATTATAGATATTTAGATCTCTTTTTTGCAACATACGGACAATTGGCTCCTTAACTGATTTAGGGATAAATGAAAACAAACTTCTAGTTAATTTTCCAGCAGAAGTAATCGGCCTTCTTGATGATGCACTGTTAGAGTGTCTACTAGGAGAAATTTCAAAATCATGGCTCTCGATTTCAAGAAATTCCTCAATTCTGCCGAGAATATCTAATGGTTTTTCTTTCAATTCAGTACTATCAATAATTAAAAAATTATCAAGATTAAATTCTTCGAGCCAGTTGGACATGGATGCCCCATACATTGAGTCGATACTCAAACGATCATCTTCCCATGCTTTTTCAAAAGTACTCCAATCAACTCCATTTGCAACCGATTCTTTGGTATTCAATACCATATTCCAATGACTGAATGCCCGAGCCACCGGTTCTCTCAGGCAAAGAATAAATTTCGCATTTGGTATGCGTTGGCGTATCCTAGAAGGAGCCAATGGACAAGAAAATGCGTGTATTGAAGCGTCTAATTTCAGTCCTTCTCCTTGAAAACATACTTTGAATTTGTTCCATTCAGGACTTTCATCTGTGCGAATAAAGGTACCACGATGTGAGGCTATAATGTTCGGTTCTTTGGGGTCAGAAAGATCTATTTTTGTATGCTGATTAAGTGTGTAAGCAAGCCAAGTTGTCCCTGCTTTGGGAGCGCCAATAAGAAAAACATCTACCTCCGACATCAGTGACACTCAGAATTACCACCGACCATGTCCTATTTTACTTTCATCGTATTCACTGGAAGATATTGTGGACGTTCCAGAACTCGTTAAGAGAATAGACCTATAACTCTCAAGCCCTTCATTTGTTTATTATATGCACATTCTGGTAATGACTCGTTCTACCCTCTCACATGGATTTGGGGGATTTCAAAGGCAATGTATAGATCTTTGTGATGGTTTTATTGAAAATGGACACGATGTGACTGTGATTACTACTTCACATCCAGAAAAAATTCAAAAAATAAATGAGAAGGGTTATGATGTACATTTTCTTAATCCTTCTAAACCGACGAAATTATCAAGAACATGGTTTAAAGAATCAAAAAAAATAATTCAAAAAATACATGATGAGAATCCGATTGATATAATTCATAGTAATGAGTTCGCTTCGACGGGGGTTCTTTCTTGGGCGAATAAACGTCAAATTCCTATTGTTTTAGTTTGTCATGGCTCACTCAGAACCGAGCTATTATCATTTCTTTCCTCTGCAGATAAAAGGCCTCGGTATTGGCATTGGATGCTTCTAACTCCGATACACTTAATCAGAAGATGTTTAATTTGGGAAATGCCTACAAGAAGAAAAGTTGACAGAATAATTCTTGTATCTCCGACACTAGAAAGAGATTTTTCTTTGTTTTCAAAAAATAAAGTTAGAGTTATTGAAAATGGTATCGAATTACCAGAAAAAAGAGAATATGTCGAAAATAAAGGGCCGTTGAAATTACTTTGTACTGGTCGAGCAGATAAACAAAAAGGATTTCAAAAGGCAATAATGGCAGTGAGTCAAATTACTGATTTAGAGTTAGAACTAGAGATTGTAGGGACAGGGTCTTATCTTAACGATTTGAAGATACTAGTTCAAAAATTAAAAATTGGTGAGAAAGTTACATTTCATGGACGAGTATCTGATGAGGATCTTTCAAAAATTTATTCTGAAGCAGATATTTACCTTATACCGACGATGCGTTACGAAGGTTTGCCTTTGGCGTTATTAGAGGCTATGGCTCACGGCATTCCGACTATTTCCTCGAAAATAGGCGGTAACTCTGACGTGATAACGCACGATTCAGATGGATTATTTATTAGACCAGGCGACTTAGAAGAGTTAATCGCAGGAATAAGAAAATTAGGTAATAATTCGGAATTGAGAAAGAGAATTTCAATGGCTGCAAGAGAGACTACTGAGAAAAGATTTGACAAAAATAGGATGGTAAAGGAAACTCTACAAATTCTAGAAACTGTTAATGGAGAAAAAGATTAGTATGGCAACTATTGTTTCAATTAATGTAAGTGGGTCGGGAGGGGTTCCAAAACTTCCTCTCAAAACAGCAATTGTCAGATTCGAAGGAGTCGAGGGGGATCTAAATAGATTTAGAATGGAGAGAAAAAAAGGAGATCCTAGGAAGGGCTGTGTCCATATTCTCCATGGAGAGAATATTGCAGCTTCAAGAAGAGGGGCATCCTATCGATATTGGTACCGCTGGAGAGAACTTCACTATCGAAGGGATAGATTGGCCGAAGATGGAAGTTGGTATGATGATTAGGTTTGGATCTACCTTAATCCGGCTAAGTGAGCCCTGTGCTCCTTGCAGTAAAATAGGAGGGTCGTTCATGGAAAATGAGTTCTCTAGGATAGACCAAAACAAGAGGAGAGGGTGGTCTCGCTGGTCCGCCTCGGTAATAGAAGAGGGAGTGGTTTCTGTAGGTGATGCAGTTTATCTTGAGGATATTTGAAAGAGATGTCTTGAGAAAATTGCCGTAGCAAGTTTGAATAGTCGCTGAGATAACCAAGAAATATGTTGGGTTCAGGGCCTGGATTGACAGGAGACTTTACTGGAAAATATGGATTTAAGAATCGAATCAGAAGAGGTTGGAGAATTACAAAACTGGGAATCCATGTAGTGAAAGCAGATCCTGAATTAATTTTATACGTATTATTTTCGGCAATAATGTCAATTCTAAGTTTTGGAG
>DAFS01000039.1 GCA_002495525.1 Euryarchaeota archaeon UBA89
CTCTGCCCAACTGGCAACACCGAGTTGACAAAACCCCCAGCCGGAGGTGATAGGATGAAACTCGGTACCACAGATATGGGTCTCCGTCTGTCGAAGACCAGAGTGACAATTTGTGAATAATTGAAGAGATTATTCCTCTAAGGATGACCTCTGGCGCAATACAGGCGGTATGGATTATGTAAGGTCCCCTGTTGACCGAAAGGGATGATTCTAGGGACTACCCCATAATCCAACATACGTCCTAGGGTGGGGTCAGGAACCAGAGTACGAAAGTACGGTGAAAGGTTCCGTTACACCCTGGGGCACACTTTTTTTCCGCAGTTCTCAAGTCATATGTACATCTCAGGCTGTTCAATGAGTAGTGTCGGACTAGTTGGAGGGACTTTCGATTTTTTCCATATAGGTCATCAAAAATTGATCAACTCTTGCCTAAAAAATTGTGATTTTCTTGAAATATGGGTACTGTCTGACGAAATAACTCAAGAAAAAGATCCTAGGATTTCTTTATGGAAAGAAAGATGTCATATAATTAAACAAAACCTTTCTTTAGAACAATCTTCTAGAGTCACCTTTCATGAATTATTGGATGATTATGGAGTTGCTTTATCTCATAAAAATGCAACTAAGATTTTCTGTACTAGTGAAACATTTTCTACTTGCCAAATAATAAATCAAAAACGTTTGGAGAGAGGCTTAAAACCATTATCAATAATTTCAGTCTCACACGAACTATCTAAAGATGGAAGAATAATTTCCAGCTCAAGGATTAGAAATGGCGAAATAAATAGAAATGGTGAAGTTTGGATAAATCATAAACATCTCGAATCAAGTTTACATCTGACAAAGGAGGTAGAATCGATGTTGAAAGATCCTTTTGGTAAATTATTCGAAGGTCCAGAAGACGACCACTCAATTGCTATTACTGATGCAATAAATTTTCTAGAAGATTTTCATTCACCTATTATTGGTGTAGGTGATGTCACGGTCAGGGCATTACAAAATATTGATTGCAAAGTTTCTATTGGTATAATTGATGAGAAAACCAAGAGAGTCAAATGGGACGGCTACAGAGAAATCGATCAATCCCTATATGATAATATTATTCAATGTACCAATCCTCCAGGCATATTGACAAAATCTTTATTCGATTCTTGTGAAAAAGCAATTAACAATTGGGTAGAGAAAGATCAGACCACACTTATCCTTGTTGATGGCGAAGAAGATTTAGCACCGTTATTCTTACATATTATAGCACCAATAAAATCTGCGATAATATATGGTCAACCAAACAAGGGAGTTGTATTAAGAATTACAGAATTAGATTCAAAGATAAGGTGCCAAAAAATATTAAATCTTTGTGAGAAGAGAAATGATTAGTTCTCTACTTTTGAATTTATATTTAAGGCAATACCAAATGCTACCATTGCAATCATTACTGAGTAAACACCAGGGTCCACCCATGTATCATTCTGAACACTCCAAATTATGTAGAATGAAATACCAACTACCACAAGCCAACTTGAAATAATCTCTTTTCCAGAATTCCCTTTGATTAAGTTATTTGTAAAATCACTATTTTTTATATTTGAAACCCAATTTAAGACATCTGCATTCCTCAGACTAGTAGTAATCATAATCAAACCTAAAACAGCAAAAATCGCATCATCCAGAATAAATCCATCTTCATAAGGTACAAAAGCCTCTCCTCCAATACCAAAACTAGTTCCAAAAAATTCGATCCATGCAACCTTATTCCCTGCTTGCCCTGCCCCGCCTCCAAAAATATTAATCAGAGATAACAAAATAATCCATGCACCCAGCATTAATGCAGCAGTTGAAATCATATTACTTGGCTTTGTTAGAGCCTCGTTCCAGTCTGTCTGTACCATGTTTATCACAACCGGCGACTTACCCTTTTGGTTTAACGCTTTCATTTACCGACTGAACTTATAGTCTTCCTTGTAGCATGTATTTCCCTTGAGATGCTTCTTCAATCAGAGGTTCATTTTTACTCAAGGTTTTTATTGAATCAATGCCTTTTGGTATAGCGGAATTTACTTGTTTACTCCTTCCACCTCTTCCCTTACTTACATTTCTAGCCATAATTAATCCTAGAGTATCTAATTCATTTAACAATGTGGAAATTCTTCTTGGAGTCAGTGCTTCAATATTAATTTTCAAACAGGCTTCAGAATAGGTTCTGAAAATCTCTCCTGTTGAAATATTTCTCAATCCATTTTCTTCGTTAATTATAATGCAGAATAGTACTAATTTCTGATGTAAAGGGAGGGTCCGTAAGACTGGGGTAACTTGGTCATGTTCAAGCTGTGACTGAGCAAGACGAACATGCTTTGGGTCAACTTTATCTTGAGACCTTTGCTCCGCCTTTTGTACCGATATTCTCAACAAATCTAAAGCTCTCCTAGCATCACCATGTTCTTGAGCTGCCAAAGCAGAACATAGAGGGATTACCCCTACTTCTAATGAATCAATTTTTAATCCCATCTTTACCCTCTCTTGTAGAATATCTTGTATTTCTTGAGCCCCATAAGGGTGGAAAACAACATCTTCTTGACTCAATCTCGAACTTACTCTAGGATCAAGTTCTTGTGTGAAGTTGAGGTCATTACTAATTCCAATAATACAGCATCTAGCATCTTTCAATAATGTATTGATATTTGTTAGACTATACAGTAGATCTGAACCGGCTTTTGCTACCAAGTTATCAATCTCATCTAAGACTAAAATATGAACACCTCCGGCTCTATCCATTCTTTCAATTAAGGTTTCAAGTACTCTATCAGTAGGCCATCCAGTAAACGGAATAGGATAGTCCCCTCTCTGCTTCAATTGGCTAGCTAGTGTTTGCACTACTCTATATTTTGTATCAACATTTCTACAATTTATTTCATATGTTTGAACTGGGTGCCCCATTTCTTGTCCTTTCTCAAGTAATTGACCAAGTACGAATCTTGTAACTACAGTTTTTCCAGAACCAGGAACACCATAAAGCAACATATTTGATGGTATATGGCCATTTAATGCATCAACTAAATTTCTCACTAGAGCGTCGACTTCTTGTTCCCTGTGTGGGAGATTACTTGGTTCAAACGCATGTTCAAACGCTTTTCGATCGATAAATAACGAATCTTGTCCGAGTATTTTCTCAAAAATATTCCCGTCCATTTCTTCTCACCATTGTTCTGTACATTCTCCAATGTACTATTGACACACTCTGTGAGGTCGCTCGACAATGGGGATTCTTGACGAGACGCTTAGAGGTAATAAGTGATTCCAAACTAAAGTGAGGTGATGGTTAGATTTCTTCTTCAAAGTCATTATTAAATGAATTAACTCTTGGTTCTCAATTTCTTTAGAAATTAACATTTAATCAACTATTATTAATTATCTCGATTTCACCATTTTGATTAATTTCGATTGCATCTCCATCTTCTAACTGAAAAACTTCTTTTGGTAGTTCAGGAATCTTAAATCCCTCTGAGATATTTTTTGAACTAGCAAAATTATGTGTCACTAAAATCAAGCTTTTAGGAAATTTTTTTGAGAATTCAATTACGTTATTTGGTGTATAATGATAAGGGAAGTCTCCTATATCGGGCATTCCCATTTCAAGTATTACAATATTAGAATGCTCAGCCCTTTCTTCAATCTCTTTACAAGGACCAGAATCTCCACAATGTAACAACTTGAATCCAGTATTATGAGTTAATTCATAGCCATGAGGATCTGTCTCTGGAGTATGACAAACTGGAAATCTTTCAAAACTCCAATTTGTTTCAGGTAATTCGAACTTTTCTTCTTCGTACCAATCGGCCATATCTCCAATATTTTCTAAGCTACCAGGGAATCCTATATTGCATAATTCTGCAAGTTTATCTTTACCTCCGGGTCTGAGATATATGTTCAAATTATTCTTCCCGTTCGGGTCGGAAATATATTTTCTTTCGAGCATAAAGAACGGAAATCCGAATGTATGATCCGCATGCCAATGTGTGAATAATAGATGTTCAATTTCTGATGTTTTCATACCTTTTCTTTGAAGTTGGGTGAGTAATGTTGGAGGGGTATCAATTAGAATTTTCTCATCAATTAGTGTTAATGCATGGAGTCTTCCAGGTGGGGTAAAGGCGTTTCCCGTACCCAAGAAGTCGATGCGAATCATGGCTCTCGACTACGTACCTAAGACTTGACTTAATCGCTTAGAAGATGATACAAGTTCAACTCTTCTACAGCATCTATTCATAAACATGTTTCAACTCGGGCAGTTCAATAAGTTTGAGG
>DAFS01000023.1:0-5040 GCA_002495525.1 Euryarchaeota archaeon UBA89
CCTCTCATCATAACTTCATGATTACCTCTTCGACTGCCAAAAGAGTTGAAATCTTTCGACTTAACACCATTTTCAATAAGATATTGTCCGGCGGGACCGTGGTGAGGGAAAGCCCCTGCAGGTGAAATATGATCAGTAGTTACTGAATCACCGAGTTTCAATAAAACTCTAGCATTTTTTATTGGTTTAATTGGAGATGGTTCGGCTTTAATACCCTCGAAAAATGAAGGTAATCGGATGTAAGTTGAATCATCTTCCCAAGAATACAATGCAGATTTTTTTGAAGGAATTGAATCCCATCTTGGTTCCTCTAAAATATCAGAATATCGATCTCTAAACATATCAGGAGTCAAAGAATTCTGTAAAGTTTCATTAATTTCTTCATCTGATGGCCATATATCAGATAGCATCACTGGTTCATCTTCAGACGTATATCCGATTGGATCATTGAACAGGTCGATATCTAAGGTTCCAGCTAGAGCATAAGCAACAACTAATGGAGGGCTTGCAAGATAATTTGCCTTTACCTTTTGATGAATACGTCCTTCGAAATTCCTATTTCCAGAAAGCACACTACCGACGATAAGATTAGATTCATCAATTGCACTCTCTATATCTTCATCCAGTGGCCCTGAATTACCTATACAAGTTGTACATCCATAACCAACCACATTAAAGCCCAAAGCAGACAAATCTTCTGTCAGTCCCGCAGCATCAAAATATTCAGTAACTACTCTACTTCCAGGTGCCAAACTAGGTCTAACCCAAGGTTTTGATTCTAATCCTTTCAACCTAGCATTTCTGGCCAAAAGACCCGCTGCTAACATGACACTGGGATTACTAGTGTTAGTACAACTTGTGATTGCAGCGATAACAATGTCTCCATGTTGAAGATTAACATTTCTACCTTCTACATAAGATGAATCTTGATTATTTACAGGATTAATTCCATGACCTTGATGGCCTGAAGGAGAATTTAGACTTTCTAGCCAATGTTTTTTCATTTCAGAAAGATTTACTCTATCTTGAGGTCTTTTCGGACCTGCTAGTGCTGGTTCTACTGTACTCAAATCTAATTTTATCGATGAAGTAAATTTAGGGACTGGAGTATCACTTGTGTGGAAAAGGCCTTGAGCAGTAAGATATTTCTTCACATTTTCAATATGTGATGACTCTCTACCTGACAAATACATGTAATCTAGAGTTGTCTGGTCTACTGGAAAAAATCCACAAGTCGCACCGTATTCAGGAGCCATATTTGCTATTGTTGCTCTATCTGGTAAACTTAAGTTAGCCATTCCTGAACCATAGAACTCTACAAACTTAGATACTACTCCGTGTTCTCTCAAAAGTTCTACAATTCTCAGTGTCATATCGGTTGCAGTAACTCCTGCACGTAAATGCCCGGATAACTCAAAACCTACGACTTCTGGTAAAAGCATGTAAATTGGTTGACCAAGCATTACTGCTTCTGCTTCAATTCCTCCAACGCCCCATCCAAGAACACCGAGACCGTTGATCATGGTTGTATGAGAGTCTGTTCCAACTAAAGAATCAGGAATCCATAAGTTATCTTCCAAACGAGCTACACTTGCAATCCACTCTAAATTTACTTGATGTACAATTCCTCTACCTGGTGGTACTGCTCGGAAATTATCTAAATTCATTTGGCCCCATTTAAGAAATTTATATCTCTCCATGTTACGTTGATATTCTATCTCTAAATTACGTTCTCTAGCATCTGGAAATAAACCAGAAATATCAACTTGAACAGAATGATCTATTACTAAATCTACCGGGACTTGAGGATTTACTTTCCCTGGATTACCATCCAAATTTACCATTGCGTCTCTTAATGCAGCAATATCTACTACTGCAGGTACGCCGGTGAAATCTTGTAAAATCACTCTACTCGGGTTAAAAGGTATTTCTTCTGGTTTCATTGTAGGAGACCAAGAAGCGATTCGCGTGACATCTTCTTTAGTTACAAGGAAACCATCACATTTTCTGAGGGCAGATTCAAGTAAAATTCTAATTGAAAACGGTAATTCATCTAATTTACAGAGACCTTGTTCTTCGAGACTCTTCAGTGACATGAAGAAACCAGTATCACCTGAATGAGTAGTGAATACAGACTTTGCAGAGAACAGATCATCAGCAGCCATGTTTGTACCGGCCGTGATTAAGCACAAGAATATGCCTAATGATACACTTCATATTTTGATTAAAATCAAGAAATATCTACAGAAAGTAGGCGGACTTCAAAAATTGGCCTATCATTATCTCCAGTTTCAACATCACTAATCGCGGTTACTGAACTCAAACCACTCGAAACTTTTCCAAAAACTGTATGCTGCCCATCAAGATGAGAAGGGGTACTATCTTCGGGAACTATAAAGAATTGACTACCTCCAGTATTTGGACTACTTGTTTTAGCCATCGAAATAACTCCTGGCTCATGAATTAGGCCATTATTTGCCTCATCTCCAACTGTCCAAGAAGTTCTATCGCAAGCGTTCTGACTGTCTTGCGGTTCACCATTACAGTATCCATACCAATTGTATGCATAGCCTCCACTTCCTGTTCCTGATTCAAAATCTCCTCCCTGTATCATAAAACCGTCTATAACCCTATGGAATACGGTTGATCTATAGTTATCATTAACAGAATGAGCAATGAAATTTTCGACATGATCTGGAGCATCCGATGCATACAAATCAATTACGATAGTGGCTGTGGTTCTGCTAGATTCGTCCATTCCCTGGGGAACATATGAAATTTGCATGGTCGCTTGCGAACCAGAAGTCACCTCTGTGTCCTCATTAATGAAATCTGCTAATACTTTGACAGAAGATAATAGAAGAAGGCAAACTACTAACATTACAACTAATCCCATCGGAGTTGGGCTACCATTATCGAGTACTTGGAAGGTTGAGCCAGTAGAAATCCCTTCTTGATCCATAATTGAAATTAGCTTGCCCCTTTCACGAAGAGTTTCTTTTGACTTAGGGTCAAGTTTTAGTGAGTTAGAATAATTCTTGTATGCTTGTTTTAAATTTGTCCTTCTAGATGATGAATCTGTATTCGCTTTGATTACGTAAAGATCCGCCGCTAGACACAGAGTTTTGGCTCTCTGTACATCATTTTCACAGTTATCCCAAGCGACAGAACGGAGTCCCGCTAAGGCTTTGTCAGGAGAGTCTTGACTTGCTATCGAATTTTTTGCTTCGTCCCAAGCTCTTTGCAGTTTTTCAGATACGGGCATGGTCCTCGGACGGGCACCTAATAAAAAACTACAACGGAACTAGTTTGGATAGAAATTTCGGATTGTTGAACGGCAAAAGATAATACTAGTTCTCTACGGCAGTTGATTCACGCAAGCACCTTACGGGCTACGGACCAAACGGAGAATGTGAAATAATGGACCCCCGAGTTAATGACTTTACAATCAATATAGCGACAGCAAACGGGACTGGTTCTCAATCCGCAAATCTAGTTATTTTACATTCAATGTATGAAATGGGAGTTCCTGTTAGCGGTAAAAATTTATTCCCTAGTAATATTTCAGGCCTACCTACTTGGTTCATCATTAGAGCAAGTGATGCAGGATATCAAGCACCGGGGGATTATACTCACATACAGATAATGATGAATAAAGATACATGGCAAAAAGACTTGGACAAACTTGATCCAGGGACCGTAGTAATTTATAATCAAGATACAAAATTACCAGTTGATAGAGAGGATTGTATTTTACTTGGAATGCCAATGACTAAAATGGCTAGAAAGATTAGTCCAAAGATGGCTAAACTTATGGCGAATATGTATTATGTAGGCGCTCTAGCCCATATTTTAAAAATCGACCAAGAATCTATTAGAAAAGCCATTTCTCAGCAATTTGGAGGAAAGGAAAAGGCTATTGAATGGAATATGCAGGCTATTTCCGAAGGCAGAGAGTATGCAAAAGAGAATTGGGATTATGAATCTGAATATTTAGTCGAAGAAAGAGAAAAAGACCCAAATACATTCCTTATTGAAGGGAATGAAGCAACTGGCTTAGGTGCCATTTATGGAGGAATAAATATGCTTTCTTGGTATCCCATAACTCCATCATCTTCTGTTGCAGAATCAATCATTGGATGGATTCCAAAACTCAGAGAAGGAGACGATGGTGGTGTAACTTGCGCAGTAGTACAAGCAGAAGATGAATTAGCTGCTGCTGGAATGGTTCTAGGTGCTGGATGGGCAGGCGGAAGAGGGATGACCTGCACTAGTGGACCAGGAATTTCATTGATGTCTGAATTTATTGGATTATTTTACTTCGCTGAGGTTCCGGGAGTCATCTGGGATGTAAATAGAGTAGGCCCTTCTACTGGATTGCCTACTAGAACTCAACAAGGTGATTTGTCAATGCTTTATGAAGCAAGTCATGGAGATACTCAACACATAGTATTGATTCCAGGAACTGTCGATGAATGTTTTGAGTTTGGATGGAGAGCATTCGACTATGCTGATCGGTTCCAGACTATGGTATTCGGATTTGGAGACTTAGATCTAGGCATGAACAGGTGGAGTACGGCTGGTTTTGAATATCCTGATGCTCCAATGGATAGAGGAAAAGTAATTAGAAGTCAAGAACAAATGGATGCAATAGTAAATTATGGACGTTATAGAGACGTAGATGGTGATGGGATTGCATATCGGACACTACCAGGAAGTGGCCTAGATCCAATTCTTTATCGAGGTACAGGTCATGATGAAGATGGAATATATTCAGAAGATCCGCAAATATATCATGCAACAATGGAAAGACTAAGGAGAAAAATTGACGGAGCAAGGGACTTATTGCCTGCACCTGTAATTAGAGAAGAGAAAGAAAAGAATATAGGAATAATTTACTATGGATCTATGGAAAATACAATTGTAGAAATTGATGATATGCTGGAACAAACTGGACTGTCAGTCAGTACCTGCCGTGTCCGTGCACTTCCTTATCACTCAGGAGTCCAATCATTCATAGAAGAACATGAAAAAGTGATT
>DAFS01000023.1:5427-6699 GCA_002495525.1 Euryarchaeota archaeon UBA89
ATTTACTGAGTAAAATTCAAAGTGTTGCTTACAGCGATGGGTTACCACCAAGGGCAAGGGTGTATTCAGATATGATAATTGATTCTTTAGCTGAGGTGAAATTATGAGTATTTTAAAACTAAATGTAATTAATTTGGAAAAGTCAGAATATAAAGGCGGAAAATCAACATTATGTCCGGGTTGTGGACACGATCAAATCTCAAATGTGATTATTCAGGCAGCATGGGAAAATGGAATTAAACCTGAAGGTATAGCAAAGATGAGTGGTATAGGTTGTTCATCTAAAACTCCAGCATATTTCCTAGGAAAAAGTCATGGATTTAATACAGTTCATGGAAGAATGCCATCAGTTACAACTGGTGCAAATATGGTGAATAAAGATCTTTCTTTCTTAGCAGTTTCTGGAGATGGCGATACTGCAAGTATAGGTATTGGACAGTTTATTCATGCTATAAGAAGAAATCTTGACATGGTATATATCATTGAAAATAATGGCGTATATGGATTGACCAAAGGCCAATACAGTGCTACCGTAGAAAAAGGTTCTAAAAAGAAGAAAGGAACAATGAATGAACAAGCCCCAATTGATTTATGTGCAATGGCTATTAATTTAGGATGTAGTTTTGTTGCAAGATCATTTTCAGGAAGTAAGAAGCAATTGACTGCGTTACTAAGAGCTGCAATGAGTCACAAAGGTATGGCAATTATTGACGTTATTTCACCATGTGTTACATTTGCAAACAATGATGAATCATACAAATCATATAACTATGTTAAAGAAAATGATGAAGTATTGCACATCGTAGATTACATACCTCATTTCTCACCAATTGAATCTGTTGAGGTACCAGCTGGTGAGTTCAAAGAGATTAAATTATTTGATGGTTCGACACTAAGACTGGAAACGGTTGGGAGTCAACATAATCCCAAAGACCCAGTAGAGGCTTTGCGTGCAATTCATGAAGCCGACAGAGAAGAGAGACACGTTACAGGCCTACTTTACTATGACTCCGATAAGAAAACAGCTACTGAAACTCTCGGATTAACAAATACACCATTGATGGCTCTACCTGACTCTCAATTAAGACCTAGCGAAGAAAGCCTAGAACTATTGAATGCTGGATTTAGAACAAACTAATTACCTTAGTTAACCAAGGTTTTCTTGAAATACATAGTACTTGTCCCGATGCTGTTAGTCCCTTAGTGTAGTGGTCCATCATGTGGGGTTCTGGATCCCATGACCCTGGTTCGAATCCGGGAGGGACTACCAAT
>DAFS01000057.1:0-700 GCA_002495525.1 Euryarchaeota archaeon UBA89
TGGGAAATTCCTTTCGCTGAGGAACATCACATTCCCGGAGGAGAAGAATGGTTACTATTCAGTCCACACAATTCTGATGCACAAATTTTCGAAACTAATTCAGCATTAGGATTGCCTGATCAGAGCCTCGGTGGCAACTGGGATGGTAGGATATATCTCTCTAGTTATCATGCAGGATTATGGATTGTTGATATTGAGACTTTAATGTTAGAAGCAAAGAATCCAAATCTGAATAGAACTGAAGTACATTCTGTATCAACTATTGGATATCATCTACCTCATGGGCAAGATGGGACTCCTCTCTCAAGTTCGTATTATGACTTCGGCTGGACTCCATTTATTTGGGCCGCTGAATATCATAATGGTTATGTATATCTTTCATGTATTACAACGGGATTATATATCGTTCAATTAGATATAGATAAACCATATCACGTTAGTTAATTTCTAACATTACAACCGTAGCATTCACAAGTAGAAGTTGTTGTGTAATAATTAATACGAGGTTTTGCGATGTCACGGATTTCTAATTTTCCAATGTTTCTAATGGTTTTTCTAATGCTAATTACGCCGTTATCGGGCTGTATGTCAATGTTAGACGATGATTCTTCAGAGGATGAAACTGACATGGAATGGATCGATCCAGTAATAGAAATTGAAGACGAAAACCATTCTCATAATGATCTTCTGGCTCATAGAT
>DAFS01000057.1:900-1767 GCA_002495525.1 Euryarchaeota archaeon UBA89
GATGTTACGCTTATGTTTCAAGTTACAATCAATTTGAGATTCTAGATATTAGCGATCCTAATAACATAAAAATGCTTTCTACTTACTATGCAGAAATAGCTAGAATGATTGATATCAAGGTCACCAAAGATAATAATTGGGTTTTAGTTAATCATGAACNNCATAATGATCTTCTGGCTCATAGATTATCCACTACCAATGCTAAACTAATCGATTATCATAATCTTAACTGTGATGGAAATGAAAAACCACCTGCAGAGTTAGATAATGTTGCAGGACGCCCTTGTTCTGATGAATACAAGAACATAGGCCCTACTCCCGGAGACAACTCTGAAATAACAATTGAAGGTAATTTCATGGAAGATTGTGAAATATATGCTGACGGAACTGGTGGATGTTACGCTTATGTTTCAAGTTACAATCAATTTGAGATTCTCGATATTAGTGACCCCAATAATATAAAGATGCTTTCTACTTACTATGCAGAAATAGCTAGAATGATTGATATCAAGGTTACCAAAGATAACAATTGGGTTTTAGTTAATCATGAACTAACAAACAGTGAACTTGATCCTATTCCAAATGATGATGATGCTAATAGTGGAGCAAATCGAATGGATGTAATCTACGTAGGCGATAAAACTAGTCCAGTAAAGGTTGCAGAATGGAATAATCCACCTGCAGGATTCCATAATCAAGATTTGGCAATATATTGTGATTGGGACCCTGCTTTAGATCCAGTGAACACATGGGATGAAGCGGATTGTCATTTATTCCTCTTTGGAGCGGACCCTTATCCTGAAATGGTCGAAGGTAGCAGCGGTACATTCTACAAAGGTACTCAAGTATTTTATGTCCCTAGAGGTT
>DAFS01000057.1:2175-40959 GCA_002495525.1 Euryarchaeota archaeon UBA89
AACCTTACACTACATGTGGTGGTTCCATATTCAATCATGACAATGTTTACTTTGTTCACCCTATAACTCAACAAAGATTACTCGCAGTCTCTTATTGGGGTGCTGGTTTGAGATTAGTAGATGTTAGTACCCCTCCTCAAGTTGCCGATCCTTTGGGAGTCAATTGGCCCCCAGAAGTTGGTCGTTGGATGGGTTGTCCATCTGCAGATGATGGATGGTACGGTCCAGAAGGAGGTGGCCATGCAAATATGGATGCTGATGAATGGCTAGATTCTAATCAAGGAAATGACAACATACATTATGCAGTTCCGAATGATTACTTAATTTGCTCAGGAATTAGTGTGTTTGATCCTGTAGAGGAATGGCCATCTAACTGTGGAACTGGATTTGAAGACCCAGTCTATGGAGTTAACTGGAGACATTATACCTACATCGCCCCCGAATATGGTTCCAATGAGAATCATACAGGTTATGTATGGACAATTGATACAACAGATCCTGCTGAACCTTTCTTAGTATCAAAATGGAAGCTTCCAGGTGAGGGAATGAAAGGAAATGGTTCGCATCCACAGCATTGGATACCTGGTGGATATATTTTCAGTCCACATAATGGTGATACTGGACCATCAGGCCATGTATACTATACTCACTATCACGCTGGAGCTTGGGTAACTGATCATGGCGATATTTGGGATGAAATAGTATGGGAAAATGGAGTTCCAGAGCCTGATAGAGGATTCCAAGCAATTTCAGAGTTAGCCGAAACCAAGACTATTGGTTACTATCTTCCTGCAGGACCCCCTTGGATTGATGATCCATCCGCAGAAATGGGTTATGATATGGCAGATTGCTGGGCCTCATGTATGATTCCATTTAATTGGGGGTTACAATATGATCCTAGAGGATTTGTATTCGTCTCTGATATGGTAACTGGAGTTTATGTTGTCCAATTTGACGAAGACTATGACCCAAGATTTGATTATCCACCACTATGGGATTCTGAATGAATTGATTAGGTGAGTTTGATGAAAAATGTTTCAATTGTAGTTTTTATCATTATTTTATTCATCAATCCAATAGTTGATGCTCACGGTGCTAATACATTCCAATTTATCATGAGAAATGGCTCAATCCAACCAGATGATGCCCAAGTAACACAAAATGATAGTATAATTTTCAACAATGTTGTCATGGACTTAGAAAGAACAATTGAGATTGAGAATCCTAAAAATTCCACTCATAATTGGTCTTGCACTGCTCAACCTTACAATAGTACAGGAAATGAGGATGAATGCCAATTATGGTTAGACCCTCTGAACTGGTCTGCTGGTAATTATCAGGCATTGGTATATTCTAATGGTTCACTTTGGCACACCGTAAATATTACAATTATCCTAGATACTCATAATGAAACAACACCCAATTTCGTATTACCAAGCGGTAATTCTGGTAATGAAGTTTCGAATACTTCAGAATCAAATATGATTTTCCTTTGGATTGGACTAGTTCTTTTTGCTATAGCAGCAATCAGTCGAACTGTAAAAAAGGGAAGACCTACTGGAAATGAAGAGGAGTAGTGGCTGCAATGTCGAAAAATTTGTTTGCAATTTTAATGGCTCTATGTTTTGTCACCTCTGGTTGTATAGGTAACGAAGAAGTAGATATTTTCTATGGAGAAGATATTTCTCCTTCAATGCCAGCAGAAGATTTCGCATTAACGGATGAAGAAGGGAATGAATTTAATTTCTATGATTATGAAGGAGATGTAGTTGTAGTAGCATTCCTTTTCACTAGATGCCCTGATGTCTGTCCAGTAGTTAGTGCCAACCTCGCTTATGTTTCTCAATTACTAGGTGACCTTTACCGCACAGAGGTCCAGATCCTTACTGTTACGGTAGATCCTTGGACTGATAATTCATCAGTTTTAGATAATTATTCTAATGCTAGAGGATTAGATTGGCCTCACCTTACTGGTGAATTAGAAGTTATAGAACCTGTTTGGAGGAATTTTGAAGTAGGTTTAGCAACTTATGACTCAGACTTAGATGGTGACGGAGTAGCAGATGGATTTGACACATGTGCAAACACTACTGCTGGTGAAACCGTAGATAATGAAGGCTGTAGCGATTCACAGAAAGAGCCTAGTCAGGTACAAACCATGCATCATCCTCTCAGTTATTGGGTAGATCATACAACTGGAACAATAATAGTTGATAGAGAAATGAATCAGCGTGTTTGGTGGGCGGATAATGACTGGAACGCTGAACTTGTCCTTGAAGATATCAAATTACTCTTAGAAGAATAAAGTGGTGTTTAGATGAAAAAATTTCTTGTAATTTTAATTACATCTTGCTTATTTTTTTCTGGTTGTCTGCAGTCAAATAATGACTTGTATTTGTATGGTACAGAATATAAAAATCCTCCTGATGCACCAGATTTCACATTACTAAATCAAGATGGTGAGTCAGTTACACTATCAGATTATTCCGATAAAGTAGTCATTGTAGCTTTCATTTACACATCATGCCCTGATATATGTCTTGCCATATCCGCTAATCTTGCTTGGATACATGAAAATCTTGGAGAATATTCTGATGATACGATAATACTATCAGTCACTATTGATCCTGCAAGAGATACTGTGGAAAGATTTTCTCAATGGACTGAGGCTAATGGATACGATTGGGATCATCTATCTGCAGAGAGACCATCCACTCTGGTCGATGTCTGGAATAGTTGGAACATTGTTGTAGATAACGAACATATTGAAGCCAGTCAACCTCCTGAAGAATCTACAAATAGATTTTCTATACTATATCCTGACAATTCTTCGACGATATTAGATACTCCATGTCGTAGTGAGATATCTAATAATAGATGCTATTATGATGGAGATGACTTTTCGAATTATGTATTTAGTAATGCAAATATTACTTACAATCTAACTGATAATGAGGGGACTATCGGTGATTGGTCATCCAATAATAATCTGAACTTCTCATGGTTACTTCACTACTGGGATAATTCGAATGAAACATGGTCCTTTTCTGAATCTCAGAACATCTCTTCTATTGACATTGATGCTAATACACACTTAGCATGGGTTTCTAGTAGTTCCAACCTTTCAAATCTTTCACCTGGAGTTGACTGCAATGGAAAGGGTTGGATTATGGGGGCTGGGTCAAGTGCTCATTGTATGTGTGATGAAGGATATGAAAGATCAGATGGAAATTGGCTTGGATGCATGCTAATTGGAACCGAGAATCTAAATTCATCAGACTCTGTTAATCCTCATGAAGAATCACTTGGTGAATATGGAGTAGGCCATTCCACTGTCACGTTTATTCTGGATAAAGAAACCAGAAAGAGAGTTGCATGGACTGGAATAAATTGGGACGTTCAAGAGTTTCTACTTGATATCAAGGCACTATCTACCGAGTAATTGTGAAAACTTTTTTTTATGACTTTTCAGTATCTTTTATTGTAATTGTTTAATAGGAATTGCATTACAGATTATAGCATGCGTAATTCAAAAGATGACAACGATGGTGCTGCAAGGTCACTTTTCTTAGCCGGATTAATGATTGGTAGTGTCTTGGTTGGTGGACTTTTTTATGACTTTGAATCTGAAGGAATTAATCTTGCTCCTATAATTGAATCAGATGTTCCAGATAGTATCTTAATTGGTAGTGTAGATATTCTCTATGTGTCGGTAAATGATGAAGATATGTCTTCTTTAGAAATTGAGGCTACATTGGATGGTTCACCTTTACTTCTTGCACCAAATAATACTGGAATTATCGCTGTGGATATATCTGAAGTAGGTGTGGGATATCACAATTTAAAGATGATAATAACTGATTCATTGGGTCAAGAATCAAGATTATCAGCCACATTTACAATCCATTATCCCTATGAAGATCCGACAGTTATGATTGTAGATAATAATGATTTTCAATTACCTGTAGGAGATAGTGTAACAATTAATGGTACCCTAATTCATCCTGAATTGGGAACTTGTGATTTAGGATGGTCTGATGGTGACGTAAATGTGTTTAGCCTTAATTTACCTTTTACAGATAGTGGTAAGTTCACTTGGGGGCCGTCAGAAATAGAATCTAATATGACAATTTCAATTTTAGCTACCTGTGGTACATGGGAAGATTCCTTTGATTTGGAAATAATTAGCATTAATATTACTGAGTCTGTAATGGGATGTACAGACTCTGAAGCCAATAACTATGATAATGAGGCCACTGAAGATGATGGTAGCTGTGATTACGATGAAGAAGTAGTAGTAGTAAGTGGATGTACAGATTCAGAAGCTAATAATTATGATAGTGCGGCCACAGAAGATGATGGTTCATGCAGTTATGACGAAACTACAAGATTGAAGATCTTAAGCCTTCATGGGGGCGGTGAAAGCGCTTCTGATTTCGAATCTCAACAGGGTATGCAAGATTTGATAGAAGCTCTGCCAGAATTTGAATTCATTTTTGCAGAAACTCGTGAAGAGGGTGAGGTCTGGGTCCGTGATCCACCGGGTGGTAAAGAGCAAGGAACTAACGATCCAAATTGGGCAGACGGGTCTATTAGTTATTTAGATGATTTTATCATAGAAAATGGGCCATTCTATGGTCTACTTGGATTTTCACAAGGTGCTGCGATGTCAGTAATTTATCTCGCATATTCTGATGTTGATTTTGAGAAAGTAATTTTATTTAATGGCTATCTTGAAACGGGTCATCAAGGACTTAATGATACAATTGAGAACGAATCTCCATTTAATATACCTGCTCTAGTTTTTGAAGGTGAAGATGATGACTGGTTCGGATATGGTTCTTCTGAATTAGCAAATGTATTCATTGATGCAACACACTTAGTTGGTGATGCTGGACATCATTTACCATATTCTTCAGATAGGGAATTTGATAATGTTGTTTCATTTATTCGTGACACTGTAGAGTATGGATGTACTGATTCTGGCGCTTCTAATTTTGATGTAGATGCTAATCGAGATGATGGATCTTGTAATTATGACGTTCAAGTTGAGACCGGCTCGATAGAATGGTGGAATAAAACTCTAATTTGCGACGATGAACCTCCAGTGGTTGATGATTATAGTACCGATAGTCAAGATAATCATGTTTGTGACATAAGTTTCATTATTGAAGATGGAAATATTACTATTAGTACAAATGGTTTACCAAACCATGATTTTGAATCCACAATTGGTTGCTGTGCAAGTGCTCAATCAAACAGCTATACCTTACCAGTAACGCCGATGGATGATCCAGACTGTAATCCTACAGTTGGTTCTGAAGGTTGTGTTATGGCACCAGAACTTGGAACAATTGCAATCGCAGTGAATGGGGTTGCAATATTCGGTCCGGAGGACGGACCAGGTGGTGATGCAGTAGCCTTAGAAGAAGGCGCATATGAGCAAGAAGAAGGTGAACAGGAAGTAGATCTCGGTGTTTGCCATGGCCATTCTGGGCCTGGTGGTGTTTATCATTACCATGCAGATGCTAATTGTATTCATTGGCATGCACAGGAAGGCGAAAACATGTATGATTACCATTTGGATTCTCAAAGAAGTTTGAGCGCACATTCAAAAATAGTAGGTTTTGCATTGGATGGATATTCGATTTATGGATATACAGGATGGGACGAAGATGGAGAAGTAGTTGAAATGACTTCCTCATATCGACTTAAAGATGGTCAAGATGGTTCTGGCGGAATTGATGATTATGAGTATATCCAAGGACTTGGGAGTTTAGATGCTTGTAATGGGATTTTCAGTGCAACTCCTGATTGGCCCGAGGGGATATATCATTATCATACTACTATGTTTAATGGAGAAGGAGGAATAGGTTTCCCCTACTTCATTAATTGTTATGCCGGTGAAATTCCTACATCCGAAGAAGGTGAAGGAGATGATGACCCATGTGCTGGGCATGGAGAAACTTGGGGGCCAGGAATAGGCCCTCCTCCAGATGGATGTGGTGGTGGTCCTGGTGGGCAGTCATCTGAGGAAGGATTAATTGCTATCCCTTGGCTAACAAATCCTCCTAATAACGGATTAATAATGGTCTCATTATTGATGCTTGTAACAGTTACTAGATATTCTCTTAGAGGATTGGCATCCGGCTCAATCGTTCCAAATCAGGCTGGTAAAGTTCGCGAATATCATCTAATTCCAAGACTAACATAGCGAGTCTTTCTAGACCCATTCCCCAAGCACAAACCGGCCATTCACTACCTAATGGTTCTGTCACTTCTGGACGGAAGATACCTGCTCCACCAAGTTCCAACCATTTTCCTCTCCAATAAACCTCTACTTCGACGCTTGGTTCAGTGTAAGGGAAATATGCCGGCCTTACACGAACATCAGGATAACCCATTTTTGAATAGAAGGTTTTCAATGTTGAGATTAACATTGGTAAACTAGCATTTGGTTCATGAATTATTCCTTCGATTTGGTGAAACTCTGGTAGATGTGTTCTATCTATTGTCTCTTGTCTAAATACTCTTCCAATACCGAATACTCTAGAAGGTTTTTCAGGATTTTCTGCGATATATTTGACAGTATTGACAGTCGTATGAGTTCTTAGAAGTCCCTTTTTTGCTTCTTCTCTATCAAATTTAGATCCCCAACCTAAACTTCCAGTGTCATGTCCATTTTCATGGACTGAGGCCCATAAATCTAGCATTTCATCCGGAATATCAATTTTTTCGGGTTCTTCAAGGTAGAATGTATCTTGCATAGTTCTTGCTGGATGAGATTGAGGGATAAATAAGGCATCCATATTCCATCCTGCTGATTGAACATAATCTCCTTCTATTTCTGAGAATCCCATTTCTAAAAATACTGACCTTATCCTCTCAATCAGTGATTGCATTGGATGAGGTCTACCACCTACAGGAATGGGGGTATCTGCATTAATATCAAATTCCTTATATCTTGCATTTTCCCAACCATCTGTTTGTAAAAATTCAGTTGTAATTTCTCCAATAAGTTCTATTTCATCTAATTCCTTATCTGGTAAATTAATTCCTTTTTCCGTAAGCTTCCATTCTCTTACGGTGATTTCTTCAATATTAATCAAATTCTTTCTTCCAGAAAAATGTTTGACTAACTCTCTATCCAAATTTTCATAATTTATTTTTTCTTCTGATAATGATTCAATAAAATCAATCCGATCAGAAATTCTTTCAGTAATTTCTTGTCCATTATCAAAGATAAAAATTCCCTTTTCTATCGATACCCCTAATGATTTCAGGAGCCCTATCCCCGGACCTGCTTCATGCCGTTCAAATCCTGCATTAAATAGTTCATTCATAGTCCTATTTTTTTCTGCCTGTGAGAGCATCCAATCCCAAATTCTCTTCTCCAGTAAACTGTTTTCTGTAGCTTTGTGGCCCTCGGCTCCTAATGTGATGAATTTCAATTTTTTCTCTACAGTTTCAACAAACCCATTTTCATCAAGAGATTTACCTGCACCAGCAACATGAACTTGGTCATTCCACTGTGTTATCTCTAGTAGTTCTTCAAGAGTCCAAACATTTTCTTGTTTTGAACGCATGCAACGAAGCATTTTTTTCTCATTATTACCGAGTGACATAGGTCTCCTCCTTAAACATCGAAAGAGCATTTACTCTTGATGGTTGCTTAATGAAATAATCATTCTTCTTCTTCATGCCAAAGTGTGATTAAGCAATCAGGGCAATCAAAAGTTTTTGGTTTTGTGCCATCAGTCCAATAAATATTAGCGCATTTACCACATAATATTGAAGTCCTAATAGGTTCAATTAGTGTTGTATCTACTCTATACATTACTCTTCCAGAATCGGGCATTTCTGTTTGATCCGGTTCCCATGTCAAAATATCTTCGATATTAGCACTAGTCTCATCTTTATACATTAATCCAAGAATTAGTA
Source organism: Euryarchaeota archaeon UBA89 (assembly GCA_002495525.1). Lineage (GTDB taxonomy): Archaea > Thermoplasmatota > Poseidoniia > Poseidoniales > Thalassarchaeaceae > MGIIb-O2. The sequence goes on from DAFS01000057.1 coordinate 10,117, forward strand.
GAATCAGTCCTAATACTGAAATAGGGGCAGCAAATGAAAGAATTAGTGAAGATTCTCCTGAGGTAAATAATAGTAAACTTCCAAGTATAATGCACACCCAACCAGAAATGACGATATTTATTTTCACTTGGCTCTGCTGAAGATAATCACCCCCCTCTCCTTCCATGTATTGCCGTGTATGGTTTTACCCATCAATTCACCGGATAATTTCATCTTAACAATGTGTAGGGTTCAAATGTTAAACGTCCTCGGCGATTCAAGCCTCAGTAGCTCAGCTTGGTAGAGCATCTGATTTGTAATCAGACGGCCGAGAGTTCGAATCTCTCCTGGGGCTCCAAAAAAAATCCTAATTCAGTGGCTCTCTTCCGTCAATGTGAAGTGTATGGTGCCTTTGGAATCAATTATGTCCGCGGTAGTCTTAGATGGGAAAAAGATTGGTCGTTTGATTGAAGAAGAACTTCAAAATCGTTTCATAGATTTACAGAGTAAAGGAGTCTCACCTCATCTTGCAGTAGTCATAGTGGGAGATGATCCAGCAAGCCATGTTTATGTTAGAAACAAAGAATTGGCTTGTGAAAGGTGTGGAATCAAGAGCACTAGAATTGACTTAAGTGAAGGTATTTCAGAGCAAGAAATTTTAGATACAGTCAACAGATTAAATTCTGATGATTCTGTTCATGGAATTTTAGTTCAGAGTCCTCTTCCTAAAGGAATTAATGAGTCTCTTATAACAGATGCTATTTCTCCTGAAAAAGATGTTGATGGGTTTCATAAAATGAATCTCGGTAGGTTGGTCCAAGGTGATTCATCAGGTCTTCTTCCATGCACACCGGCTGGAGTAATGAAAATATTAGATTTATCTAAAATAGATATTTCTGGAAAAAATGCTCTGATTATTGGTCGCTCTAGAATTGTGGGTATGCCTATGTCGATTCTTCTAGCCCAAAGAGGAATAGATGCAACTGTAACAATTGCACACTCTAGAACACAGAATCTCTCCGAAATTTGTCGTAGAGCCGATTTAGTAGTTGCTGCAATAGGTAGGCCTGAGTTTGTAAAATCCGATTGGATTAAACCAGGTGCTACAGTAATTGATGTAGGTATCAATCGTGTAATAGACTCTTCTAAAAAGAGCGGTTATAGATTGGTTGGTGACGTTGAATCAAATGCCTCTGATATTGCTGGACATATCACCCCAGTTCCCGGTGGAGTAGGTCCTATGACCATTGCAATGCTAATGTCTAACACGATTTTGGCCACTGAGATTCAATCTAGATAAGCTAATTTTTTACTGATTATTCATTAGTAATATTCATTGGGTTAATGTCGTCGACCAGTGCCATGGTCGAGATGTTGTATCACGGTAAAGTCAAGCAAGTATGGAGTACAGAGGATCCTGATATAATAGAATTTAGATATACTAATCAGATCAGTGTATTTGATCAAATTATACCTAGTCTGATACCAAGAAAAGGCGAATCACTGAATAGAACTTCTTGTTATTGGTTTGAATTAGTTGAGAAGGCTGGTATTTGTGACACTCATGTTATTGAGATGAATGCTCCGGACCGTGTAAGGGCTCGCCGTTTCGATGTAGTTAGAGAACCTGGTAAAATCTCTAGAGACAGAGAAAATGTATTTGTTCCTCTTGAGGTTATTTGCAGGCATTATCTTGCTGGTTCTGGATGGAGAAGATATGAACGAGGAGATGCCCCCGCAGAAGAATTTGGTTTCGAGCCAGGTACAGTTTTACATCAAGGAATAAAATTACCTGAACCATATCTAGAAGTTTCAACTAAGTTTGAAAAGTTTGATAGACTATTGGATAGGAAAGAAGCTCTAGAAATATCGAATCTAACCGATGAAGAATTTGATTCAATACTTTCAATTGTTGTTGAAGTTGATAAAATCATTGAGTCAGAAGCAAGTAAGAGAGGATTGATACATGTAGATGGAAAGAAAGAATTTGCATTAGGTGTGAATCGTGTGCCAGTATTGGTTGATTCATTTGGAACTTTGGATGAAGATCGTTGGTGGGATGCTGAGAAATATGAGGAAGGAGAAATAGTTCAACTTTCCAAGGAGTTTGTAAGAGGACATTATCTTTCAACAGGTCATCACAATGAACTGTATAAAGCTAGAAATGAAGGTTCTGAAGAACCTCCAATACCTGCATTACCTCAAGAAATAATAGATCAGACCTCGGAATTATATGCTGACATGTATTCACGATTGACTGGAAATAATTTCTAGATTAACTATGTCTCCGCATTAAAATACCGCATTTTCTTCTATTTGCTGCTTTCAACAATGCCTGTAGATGACGTAGAGAATCTCTAACTCCTCCATCTATAGTTTCATTAGATTTGATAACCCATTTTCCACTTTGTAATGATTTTAGAAGAAGTTTAACTTCTTCATGATTTAACCATCCTAGCAACTCCATGCCTGCAAACCCTCTGTCGAATCCTTCTTCTCCAAGATTTTCAGATGATAAACCATTAGTTAGTTTAATCAATAATTCATGAAAAATTACTTCTCCACCTTTTTCTTTGGTAAATTCTAAGATATACTCAATTGCATTTCCGCTATCACTTGGAAATCTTCCAATTCTATTTCTTGCTATACCGTCATCTAGAGGTTCGGGAACACCTCCTCCTTCCTTCCAATCTATAGAAGTAAGAAATAACATTGTTGAGTGATCGTATGGTGACTCTTTACCTTCTTCAAGATTTTTTATTTCATTGGAATATTGGACTATTTTCTTAATCTCAGTATGGTCTCCACCAATTGATGAAAGAATTGGTTCAATAAGTAAAATAGGGTCATTTTTAATCGGATCAAACGTGTAAAATGCTGATGGTGGTATATATTCGCCCATAAAAAAATCTCCAATTTTATTATAATTTACCCAGTCTTCTTAGTCTGAGTTCGAATTCATCTAATTCTTCTTCAACTTCTTCATCAATTCCTAAAGTATCTTCGATAACATTTTCAACAACTTCTTCAATCTTCTCTTGTTTTTCTTCTACAACATTTTCTGTTGGATTCTTTTTATTGCTGGATAAATGCTGCTTAATAGCCTTCTCAGTGATTTCCATCATTTCCTTTCTTTCTCTATAATTTTTCACTAGCCAAACCAAAGCTACAGAAAGTCCAATTACTAAAGCTGCTGCTGCTATTCCGGTCTCCAAGTCTTCAATCCCGTCATTGTTATCAGAACCTCCTTCTAAGATTATTCTCTGTTCATTATCTGTCGAATCTGATTCAACATCCCAAGGGAATGCACAACTAAATTGCACTATTAGTTCATTTCCGTCAGGTAAATCCGGACGATCTATTTTCGGTAAGAAATAAACACCAGAAGGATTCATGACATATTCTTCTTCATATCCTTCCGACGTTACTTTTAGTAAACAATCTGCATTATTTAGAAGATTTTGATTCTCTCTGATTGTTGTGATTTTAACTTGCTGGCTACTTCCAGTTCCTACTAATTCTATACCAGTTAGTCCAACATTCCAATCATTTCTTCGAATGTCAAATTCTTTTTCCGTATTAGTAAACTCTACACCTGTAGAATCTAGAGCCCTTAGTAATAATTTTCTTTTACCAGGTTCTGGGCTCCAGTTTGTAGCCGTTAGATTAAAAATCTCCAGAGATGTATTCTCATCCAAAGTACCAGAATATGAATCTAGTAATTTTCCATTATCATCTATAAGTAAAAAAGTATAATCAAATATCCCAGTTCCATTGGAGATACTACAATATGCAGTTATATCTCCTTGTGTTCCTGACAAGTAACAATTACCATTTCTACTTACTTTCTCTGAAATATATGAGGAGTAAATCAGCCCTTCATTCGAATCAATAGTTATTTCTCCATCTTGAATTGATTGTGATGCTAACCACAACCACCCTCCATCATTATCCCAATCCAATAACCCTTGACTTCCGTCAATAACAGATGATTCCGAATTAGTTCCATGAATTTTCATCAGAGAACTATCACCACTAATCATTGTAATAATTGGCGACATACCCCAAGAATAATTTTGTTTAACTGTATCAAGTAATATTTCATCGACATTCCCTAATTCGTCAATTGCCTCTATTTTAATCGTGTATATCTCCCCCCCCCAATTTGAATCAGGAATTAATTCAATCGGTAGTCCTTTCAATTCCCCAACTGCAAGAACTGTAGTTGTTTCACCTGCAACTTCCCATCCTGAAGGTAAACTTCTAACATTAATTGTGATTGTAGTTGGAGCATTTCCTTCATTCAATAGCGTTGCATGAGGGAATCCTCCCTGTTCAGAAACAACCCATGGGCCTTGTCCAGATAATTCAAATTCATGAATTACTGATACTCTTAATGGCACAATGGTTTCTGATAAAGAATTGCCTTCTCTTAGTCTAATATGCAATTCAACTGTTTTTCCATGTTGAGCATTTTCTGGAGGAGTAATATTCAATGTCATGAATGCACTTTCACCAGGTGATAAAATTGGTAAATTTTCGGGAGTTTCAACAATCCAATCATTTGAGCCGTTTACATACACTGTTGAAAAGGCATTTGATGGTGAGTTACCCAATTGTAAGATTTCTATGTCAATTGACGAACCTTCTGGATCTATTTCTAAATCAACTTGACTTGATATAGCTCTCCATTGTTTAATATGCGGTACTTCTATACTGAAAATTATTGTATCTATGATTTCTCCTCTAGAATTTGCATTAACAGTAATTTCCATTATAGTTCCGTTCCAAGCATCATTAGGGACAGACCAAGACACCGAAGGGTTTCCAGTTTGGTTTACTTCAACTCCTTCTTCAGACGTACCTGAAGCATTCCATCCTTGAGAATTATCTGAGCCTGAATATCTGATATTGATATAAGTTTCAAGAGATATATCATCTTCTAAATTCCCTATATTTGTTGCATCAAAAATTACTTCTCCAACATCTCCTGGTGCGGTGATTATGGTACTATTTCTAATACTATTTCCTTGATATTCGCCATTTATCTCCCACCTATGATCTTGCTTCGCAGAAAGTGAAACAATTTCCGTATCTTGAACACTTTGGTTACCTTGTGATGTCATGATAAACCTAATTTCAATTTCTGTATTAGCAGGAGTGTTCTCTGGTAATCTCACAATTACAGGTATTGTTTGTAGGCTTCCAGATCCTAATGATACAGTGCTGCTTGTGAATGAAACACTTACTTCAAATTCTTCACCATTATTCAGGTTTGTAACAAGTTCTGAACTTAATCTGAAAGTATCTAATCCATTTCCAGGATTCTCTAGTTTTACCATCACCAGAACATCTTCTTCTACTTCAACCTCGAATGGTTGTTCAAGTGGTGATGTAATAGTTAAATCAGCGCGATAAATTTGTAATACTTCGAGCGAGAATTGCAGTATGTGATCGGTTGATTGACTGCTTTGTTCAAAGAATATATGATATGAGGGAAAAGCCTCGATAGGAAGCTCAAGAATTATACTGCCGTATACTCTTGATGAACCAGATCTAGTTAGAATCAATGAATCATCAATTATTTCCAAGTCACCTGTAGTGCTCCAAGACCATCCGGGAATGATTAGTCCTGCATCAGCCAGTGACCATTCTAGTAGGTTTTCTCCTACTGGCATATCTGCTGAAATATCCCATGACAGTGTAGTGCCAGGGACTGTTCTTTGATGTACGCCAGTAGTTACACCAGTTGCAGTGAAAGAGATATCAATTGTTTGACAAATTTCGGGGTCAAGACTAACACACATTGTAAGTGGAGTACTGACAGTGTCTCCTAGATCTGCATTACTTGGTACCTCTAGTCTTGCAGTCACATAAATCATTTCATCAGGTTCTAAGGAGAGAGCGGGAATATGATTTCCTTCTAAATCATATAATTTGAGGTCAGCACCCCATGCAGTTGTTTGCCAGTTCGTTGTTATTTGATTTTCTAATGCATTTCCAAGATTATGAATCAGTATCCATGCTTCTGCATATTCACCTGTCAAACCATATCCTAGAGTATTTGCTGTCCCGTCCGGGCCTCTAATAGAGAGTCCTCTTGTTCTATTCGCCTCTACTGCTGCAAGTGCAGAGATTGAAACATTATTATCCTCATCTAGAGTAAGTGATAGTGTCAAATAGCCTGAATCAGACCCTAATGCGTCACTTGGAGCATGTATTCTTAGATTCGGCGTCCAAATCTCTCCCACTCCTATTTCTATGGATTCGATACCGCCAGGGGTTTCATCACTCCAAGTCCATCCATTTGGTAAATTTGTATCTTCTACAGATAGGCTCCATACCCCTGCTAGTCTTCCTGTTGAACGAATGTTCGGCGTGAATAACGAACTGTCATCCGGTGTGACTATGGTTGGTTCTGTTGGAATCTCAAAACTAGCATTGTATGGATTAATGACATTCAATGTGGTAATTTGAATATCATTATCATATCTTGATTGTGTAATATTTCTGTAAGGATCTAAAACTAGTTTAAATTCATGCTCCCCGAGATTTCCTGACCATTCTACGTTAAATGTTGATAAAGAACCTGAACCGGTTGGGTCAACAGGCTCCATGTTTCCAAATCTTTCTTGTGCTATAATTTGATTATCGGCATATAGAATGACATCTGAATCTTCGTTTGTTTCAGCAGTACCTGCATTTTCAAAAGATACTGTAATTGTGACAGTTTCACCTGGGTCTGGAGCTACAGGGCTAAATTCTATACTTCTACCATCTAATTGAGGTCTAATGTCGGCAATCTCATGAGAAATTACTGTATCACCTAGGATTAAATCTAGTGTTGCATCTCCATCAATATCTGCCAATGATGGTGATGACCAAAGTCTATGATTAACTGCGATTGGATTATTCCAATCCGAATTCACACCAGCCATAGTGCCAACTTCTCCATCAAATGCTCTGACTTCAGTACCGTATGGGACAATTAATTCCGGCTCGTTTGAATTGTCTATATTCATCCAAATAGGTGACGATACTGCTATCCCATCATTAAATGCACCCTGTGGTTCCAAAATTTCAATGCTCCATGTTTCTTGCGGATTAGAACCATCTGTTCCATCATGACATCCTGCAAACCCATCAAAATCTGTTTGTAGTATTCCTGAAACAGTCCATGTAATCCAGCAAACTCTATCATGGTCTCCATCGTCATCAGTGTCGATGACAATCGGTGCAGAATCAGCATATCCATTAGATGCTTCAAAATCCCAAATTTCAGTCCCATCGCTAATTTCTATGCCATAGTATTCCGCACCATACGCAGCACCATTATCATCGAAATCAGAAGGGATTGTGACTACTAATTCCATGGCGCTATCTGAATCAAGGTTTGCAATCACCGGTCCAGGAAGTCTGATATGAGGGACATCGGAATCGAATCCATTTAGATTATCCAATGATTTTCCATCCCAATTCGAATCACCATCTAAAGCATCTAATTTCCACAACCACATTGCACTTGTCGTACTCTGAACAGATGTTAGCACAACAAAGGCCGTATTTTCGTCAGTTTGGATAAATGCAGGGTCTGAGGGGTGGGTCCCCTTATCCAATGTTTTTTCCCACAAGGAAGTAGCAGAAGTTCCTGTTATATCCAAAGCTAAGATTACCGGTTCTTCACTATTTTTTTCAATTAATGATAATACTAATTCAGCGGAACCATCTAAGTCTAAATCTGCTAGTAATGGTTGGGTAGTTGGTTTGTGCCCTCCACGTGTAGTTCCTGTATATGGTCCATCATTACTTCCAATCATTAATGTTGAATCCGAATAAGTCCACAACAATTCCGTCGCATGACTTCCTCCTGGAGACCAACCCGTTACTGAACATGTTAATTCCGGAGAGAATGCTTTAACATAGAAAGTCCCACTCAAATCATAAGAAACGATAATTTCCTGTTTCCCATCAAAATCTAAATCCACAACTACTGGAGAGGCCTTTATTTCATCTCTTCCACTATCAGTAATTTCTCCCAAATCTACTTCCCAAGCGAGATCTGCGTCTTCTCCTTCAATAATTTTCAGAAAACTATGGGGCGCTCCTCCTACATCTTCTGTTTGAATAATTATGATAAATAGTGAGTCTCCACCACACCTTTCCAACGACTCTTCGTCTGAAATTATTGATTCAGATAAGTCTGCTACAGGTGTTGCTAATGCATCAGTTGAAAACGCATAGTTACTATATTGCCAGTTTATCACTGGATTAACTATTGATAGTAATTCAGAATTATTTCCAGGAGATTCTATCCCTGCGCCTCCATCAGGTGAATGTGAAGGAGGAGTAGATTGTCTATCTGGTGTTTTGCCAGATTGAGGCCATGGTTGCTCACCATCTTCCCATACAGTTTGAGAGTTTGATGAATATGAGTTTATAGATTTGATTTCAATTTCCTCTTTTGAATGGTCATGATTTGCTAAGAATCCCGAATGCGGCATTAGTACTAATAGGCATGTCATAATCAAACAAATAGTAACTTTGCTCGATTGATTTGACATAGTGAATCCTCGCATCAGGGTATAAATGGGGTTCAATACCCACTTGAACATTCGCACTAAACTATCATACAGACCTATGGTCTGCTAGGTAAATCCTATTTTCCGAAGTCATTAATCATCCGTTGCGCTTATACAGGAGTGGTAAGTCGGCGGCTCAACGGACTTCTCCTCTGGAGGCTTTGCCGATGAGGGACGGGGGGTCTTCTGCCTTCCTCCAACAAACCTTGGAGCAGTCCGTTAAACGGAGGAAAAAGAGATGTACAGCATAGTCACCCGCGAAGATACTATTAGAATACCTGCAGAATATATCCGTGCAGGGCGCAACCTAGTTGATCATATCGATGAGTTAGCAAATGACGCATTCGAAGGGCGTTTTGATCCAAATGAAAATTATACTGTTTTAACTTTCGATCATGAACCTCTTGGACGTGGAAAAATTATTCATGGTGATGGAGCAATTTATCAGCGTGTTAGGTTCAAAGCTTTACTCTTTAACATGGAAAATAATGAAGTTGTTGACGGCTATGCCTCTGAAATCTCAGAATATGGAGCTTTCGTAAGGATAGGTCCTATGGAGGCTTTATTACATAAATCTCAAATTCTTGATGAGCCTATTAACGTAAACTTAGGCATAAAGAGAATTGAAGGTTCCTCAACAGGAAAATACTTAGAAGAGGGTTCTTACATACGTTCTCGTGTAGTTTCTAAGGCAATTAATCAGAATGATCCAAGGGCAAGTAAAATTGGATTAAACTGCAAAATGGATGGTCTTGGTGCATACTCTTGGATTCAGGAGCAGGATTAAAATGGCTAAGCAACCATTTGCATGTGGGGAATGTAATCGTATTCTCCCCGATCCTGAAAACAAAAAAGACCCAGTCAATTGTAAATGGTGCCCCAATGCTCCAGTAACTACTGATTGGCAAGGTTATGTGATTATCCTAAACCCTAAAAGATCTGAAGTTGCTAAAAGGCTGAATATAGATGATCCAGGCGCTTATGCTTTGAAGGTAAATATAAGATAAGGAGAAAACAAATATGCAAATAATTGAAAGAAAAGAAAACCCACTACTCGGAAGAGTTGAATTAACCTTTGAATGGAATCACGCTAATCTTCCTACACCCACGCTTTCGGAAATGATCACTGCTGCAGCAAAAGCAGAACCAGGTTCGAAAAAAGAATTAGTTTTTGTAAAAAACGTAAATACTAGGTTTGGGAGGCCTTTAACTACTGGAATTGCATTAGTTTATGATTCAGTAGAAACAGCTTTATTAGAACCAAAATTCATTGTCGATAGGCATGAGAAAACACGCCCACAAAAAGATACAGGAGGAGATGAATAATGTCTGAAGGACCTAATCCACAATCTAAGTGGTCTAAATATAAGATAGATGGAGATAAATTAGTACGTGGAGAATTCTGTCTAGAACCGGGTTGCGGCCCTGGTGTATTCTTGGCTATCCACAAGGATCGAAAATCTTGTGGTAAATGTGGCTACAATTCAAATGATGAAGAAGAATAATTAAATTGTTAATTTTTCCCATTTTCCATCATTTGTAAGGACATTTTCTCCAACAATACCAATGCCAATATTTTCTCTTGAATTCATTTTAATTGTTCCGTCTTTATTCAGTCTACCATCATGTCTCCATCCAGTCCAAATCCAATCTCCCTGAACACTTTTAACATCATATACTGGGCCTAAAATTTTGTAAATTTTGGGAGCATCTGTCAATTTAGACAATGTTGCAAAATATTTTCCATTCAATTTAATAAACCACCCTTTTCCTTTTTTATGTAGGAAACCTGTAATGACTTCTGGTAACTTTAAGACACCTTTTTTGATTATATTCCCTACACCATCTATTACTGCAAATCCTCCTGCCTTTGAAAATAATACGATACCTTCTTCAGTGTTAAGGAATCCAATTATTTCATCTAATGATTTTATTTTTGACACTTCTTTCCACTCAGGAATCTCTGCTCTCCAAATTTCTTTTGACTCATCGTCTATCCTATAAATTCCTCTATTTATTGCAGAAAAACAAATTGAATCATCTACGTTTGATAGTGCAGTTGGTTCTGAATCCAGTATTTGCGACCAAATACTAGATGAAGGATGGAGGGCAGAATCTAATTTTTTATTTCTTAAATCTGCTTTTGAATCACCATTCCCCCACTCTCCATTTAGTTCAAATGCAGCCATTCTCGCCTGCCTTAAATCTCTTTCAATCCATACTCCAATCCATTTTTCTTTCACTATAGTACTCGATGTAATTAATGCAGGGAATGGTTGGCTCACCTCTCCAAGTCGATTGAGTTGGGTATCAACTTTCAGTAATTGTCCAGAGACACCAGAAATAACATGAACACTCTCTCCAGAGTCAATTTTGATTGGAGCGAATCCTATCCCCGAATCTTTCATATTACATCCTATAATGACCAGTGTTTCAAGGTGTGGTTCAGAGGATTGAAAATTAAATCCTCCTTGGGTGGTTTATGGGAGTACTTCTTGTAGCTTCTAAATCTGACATGGCATCAATGACATTATATGATGCTATAATGCGTCTAGATGGCTGGAGTGAGCCATTTTCAACAACTTCTGGAGATTATTATATTCATGAATGTGATAGTGTATATCTATTAGTAATAGACCAAATTCATATTAGAGCAGATGATTTAGATTCCCTATTCAAAAAACATACTGGCCTTTCTGTTGATGATGTTCTAATTTTATCTAGGCATGTTTCACGTTCGAACACACCAGCAATGACTTTGCATGCTATTGGTATCCCGGGAATTTTACCATACGGTAAAGAGGGAATATCTGGAGGGAAAAATGGCTTATTAGTGCCTCCAAGTAAATATTTTGCTTCCTTATTTAGGAGGATGAACAGTTTGGCCAGGAGTAAAAAATTAGATTTTGATTTTGATTTAACTCTGGAAACAACTCACCATGGGCCGATTTTAACAACACCTACGCTGTATATTGAAATTGGTTCAACTGAAGATGAATGGGTTAGAGAAGATGTTGCAGACTGTTGGGCAGAAGTAATATCTGATGTTTTAGTAATGTCTGGAGGCAAATCGATATATTTTAATCCTGATTCAGATGTTATGATTGGGTTTGGAGGAGGTCATTATGCCCCTAGACATAAATCAGTAATTTTAAATTCAGAAATTAACATCGGACATATAATAGCGAACTATTCTTTGGTTTTCGAACCCCCAAAAAGTTCTGAAATTCCTTCAGGGCCATGGTCCGAATGCATACAAAGTGCAGTTGATTCAACGAGAATATCTTTCCCTAAAAGTAAAATTTTTGCTCACCTAGATAGGAAATCATTCAAGGGCTGGGAACGTTCAGCAATTACTCAAAAATTAGAAGAATTAGGCATCGAAATAAGACGTGGTAAGCAAATCTCTCAAAGAAAATAATCAAATCTTTCATTCTCTTCGGCTATGTATGGGATTGATAGGTAAAATCATTGTTAGCTTGATGCCAATCGCTCCCAAATTCTTAGTCAAGCGTATAGCAGGACGTTATGTTGCCGGATTAAACCTCGAATCTGCGATAGATTTAATGAAAAACATGTCAGAAGAGAATACTTGTTTTACAATTGATGTTTTAGGAGAGGAGATCAATGATGTTGATGAAGCAAGATACTTTGTAGATGAATACTCTAGAGTTTTAGACTCGATAGTATCTAACCAATTAGATGCAAATATTTCTTTGAAACCCACTGCATTGGGATTGTTAATCGATAAGGAGGTAGCATTATCAAATATTGAAGAGATTATTAAGAAAGCTGCCCTCAATGATATCTTTGTGCGATTAGATATGGAAGATCATCGAGTTACTCAAGAGACTATAGACGTAGTATTAGAAATGCAAAAAAAAGGATTTCAGAATATCGGAACAGTCTTACAAGGCAGACTTTTCAGAACTAAAGAGGATATTGCTGAGGTGTCTAGAGAATTAGGCCCTCTAGCAGACTTTAGAATTTGTAAAGGTATTTATTTAGAATCATCAGATATTTCTTACACTAAATATCAGGAGATAGTAAATTCGACTAATGATTGTATAAGTCATATGTTAGAAATGGGTTGTTATACAGCTATTGCTTCGCATGATTTACCAATAATTAATCATAGTTTAGAAAAATTAAGTGATATGGGTATGTCAGTAGATAATGATCCAAGAGATAATTCCGCCGATAGTAGAGTAGGGAAGGGCCCTGGATATGAGTTCCAATTTCTTCTAGGTGTTAGAGGAAACCTTAGGAGAAAATTAGCATCCGAGGGTCACTTGACTAGAGTTTATGTCCCATATGGTACAAAATGGTATGAGTACGGTGTTAGGAGAATTAGAGAAAACCCTGATATTGCTTGGCATGTCACTAAAACTATAATTATGCCTTGGACTAACAGAAGATAAATCAGATTTTCAATTATTAATTTTGATCATCTGGAACATGCAAGTAGATTCTCCTAATCTCGCTGGCGACTCTCTTTCCATTGAGAGTTCTTCCCTTACCTGTATGAAGTGCTCTAATCCTCCATCTTCTTCCATTCATTTGCATTATAGCGCCACAAGAAAAAATCTTATCCGGTTCACATTCTATACTACTTGGTACACTGATTTCACCTTCAGTCATTGTGATTGGCACTATCGTCCTATCTACTCTTACTGCCCACATTGCAGATATTTTTCCAGCATTTAGGTTTGTGCATTCTCTTGAAGTAGAATCTTCTATTCTTGTAATTCTGTAGGTTTGTTCTTTATGTTGAAAATAATCCTCCTTGATTATTTCCTCATCTTCATCTGCTTCAATTAATGAGAATTCACTATCCATTCTATCAGATAATGTTGTCTTGATAAATACTGATTTTGGAGGCCTTAACTGTAAATTATGCACATTACTACAAATCACACACCTGACTAACAAATCTTCCCCATTACCCTTAACATTCCTTCTTAGAATCTCATGTTCAGTCATTTTTGTGCATTCAGGGCACACAGCAGCATCAAATATTTCTTCTTCGATGTCCGTATCTTCCATGTCACTTCGAAATGACTTCCTCTATTGAAGCCATCCTTAGATGGGATGATTGAAATCAGAGTTAATATAGCCACAGTCATGAGTGACGGAGGCGGTATAGGGTTACCTCAAATGTCAGAGCGTGAAATGTTTGAGAAATTACTGTCTTCAGATTCTGATTTTGGTGATGATGAACCTCAGATAGCAGCGAATATTGGTCAACAAATGTTGCATATGAATTTAATTCCTTTAACTCGTGCCTTCAGAGTCAAAATCAGAGATATTTCTTCAAAAATTCCTGCTAGAAATGTAGTTCTCGTGGGTGGAGGGATAGGCCACTTAGCAGCTTGGTTACTTGATTTATGGAATGGTGATCCTGCAAACCCTCCTTTGGAAACTCGATCAAGACCTGATACCTTTAGAATAGTCGAGCCTGCAGGCAAGTTTGGAGTAATAATCGATCGTCTTGTCCGCCGTCATTCTTCAGAACAATGGACGCAGGTTTTGACTAGATCTTGGCAAGAAATTACAGCTGAAACTTCATCTTGGTCAGTTGCAGCAGCAGCATTACCATCCAGTGCACAACCTTCTCCTTTACCTCAACCAATCGATCTAATAATCATCGATCTACCCGAAAATCAGAGACCTAGCGCAACAATAGCCGCCTTAGATGTAATTTCCCAAGGAGGATTCATCTTAGTTAAAGAGCCAGAAGTTCCTACGGGGGATGTTGGAGTACCTGAAGAAGGGGATGAGCCTAATGATGCTCAAAAGAAAGTTGAATCTTTTAACCAATGGATGAAAGTGATACGAGAATGTAACGAAAATCATTCTATGGCGTTCATAGAGTTATCCGGAGGAACATTAGCCGTCATACGTCGTTCAACTTGAAAAATATCGAAAATATTCCTTTCAATAATTATTTTCTCCATTTCTCTATCCTCTTTAGTATCTGATGAACTGGAGTTCACTGCATCTATTAATGAATCTATTCTAAATATTCCATAGCCAAAGTTATCATCATGTTGGTTCTGTCCATTTTTCATTTGCGAGTTCTCACTTAATAGGATTTTTATTTCTTCTATTTTTGTTTCGTCGCTATCACTATTTCTTTGGAAATCAGGATATTCTTGCAGGAATAATGCCAATCCTCCTGAAACCCATGCCGTTGAAGCAGAGGTCCCACTAGACCAACCCCACCAAGAATCTGAATTTGTCATTAGCACTGGTACCTCAAGACCAGGTGCGATAATCTCTGGCTTTTTATCAGGATCATTTCTTGGTAGAATAGGATTAGGCCACAATCTGCCATTATTATCTCCTTCTGAACTTCCAGACCATAAGTTACCAAGTCTTGTAACACCTCCAACGCAAATAACATTCTCAACCGAACCCGGCGATGAAACATCTCCATCATCATCTTCACCATCATTTCCTGCCGCTGCAACTACGTACACTCCCTCTTCAATTGCATTTTCAACAGCAATTTCTAGTGAATCTGTTGTAAATAAATCGCCACCAATTCCTTGTCCTCCACCGAGGCTTAAAGAAATGATATCACTATCTTGTGAAACACACCAATCTACAGCTTCAGCAATCCCATCATCTGTTCCCGAACCATCTGAATTAATTGCTTTTGCAACATATAAATCGACATTTTTTGCTATTCCATTCAACCCTCCATCTGCAACAATTATTCCGGCCATTGCGGTTCCATGACCGTCATCATCGTATGGGTTTGGGCTTGAATTAATGACATCATTCCAACCCAAAAGTTTGATATTTTCTAAATCAGGATGTGAAGTATCTATTCCTGAGTCCACTATGCATAATGATATACCAGTTCCATCTAATCCTTCAATATTATTTATCCCAGTCATATCCTTATATTCGTCTTCCCAAGTAACTAATGATTGAGGTGGACTGAAACCAAATGCTCCACCATTCATTGTGATAAATAGCCATAATAGTACCACTGCTAATACAAATGCTGATACTAAAGTCACTGAGAAACCGACAAGAAGTTTGAATACGTCTTCATCTCTTGTTTTTGATGCGTTGATAACGTTAACTGTATGTTTCCCGTCAACATAAATCAATTCATCAGAATTCTCTGACTTTGAATCTAAGACCTTTTCCTCGTTTTTCTCAGAAATTTCGCTGAATATGGAAAAAACTAAATTTTTGAATAGATTAATAATCCAAATAAATGCACTATAGATTGCCATTATTATTGCCCATATTGCTGCGAATATTATATCAATAAAGATATAAATGATGAATTCTAAAATTACACCCCAAATCATATCAAAAACCAACTATTATTATAATCTTCAATTACCATGCATCTTGTCTACTAAAATGACTTGAGATAGTGGTATTGGAATTACAGTTAGTACAGTTAAATCTCGTAGGTAATGTCATTTCGCATTCATTACATACTGAGCCTGGAACACCTACTCCTCCACAATTATACGCACAAGGTACAGTAATCTTCCCATTAGATTTCTGAATCGCAGGTGTTTCTTCTTTACAGATAGGACAAATACCTTGAATATCCTTTACATTATTGTAATTTATCTCACCAGAAACTTCTCTTGCTCTTACAGATTGAATCCTGTCTTCAGCAGCGCCAAGCATAAATTGAGGATACCATATAATATGTATTAATAAGAAAATTGAAAGTATACTACAGATTAGATAAAGCCACGGGAAATCAAAAACTGTTGCATCAGCAGATAATGGTCTCAGTGCAATAGATTTTGATGAAGACCAAGAAAATAAATTCACTAATAACATCCAAATTCCTAGGCCTGCACTCCATAGTTTCAGACTATGATCTTTCCAAGCAATTTCGACAACTCTTGGGTCGGGATGCGCGTGTCTTTCAATTACATGAACATCCCTTGTTTCACTGACTGCCTTATGTACTACGAAAATTACTAAGAATGCAAAAATCAAATTCACGAGAATAATAGGGGCTAACATCCCTATGTTTAGATTTTCAGGGAAGCTTGGATTACTGGCATATGTGTAAATATAACCTATTTGAATTGCAATCATTCCAATTATCATATAAACAAGATTTTCCCTCATTATAGGGAAACGGATAAACAGCTGAATCACAAACCCGATCCATGCAATTATAGACAATAATGTTAGGATTAAAGTTAAATCTTCCAAGAATAACATACCTTCGGTGCCAACTCTATTATAGTCTCCACCACTCTTTAGTTCTCCAATTCCTAAATCCCATGCCCCTAAAAGAATCGCTATTACCCCTACTCCAAATATTGAAAATTCAAATGCCCCCCAACCTTTCAAAATCATTTTCAGATGAAATTTAGATTCTTGTACGATTTTATCTAAGAAATCTAATCTTTCATTATATTCAGAAAACTTGTAATTTAATGTGATTTCACTAAGTCTGATTGGCTCTTGATTTCCAATTTCTGTTTCATCAGTCATTGAACGGAGCCCCCTTATGTTATGCGCGACATGAAATACCGCATTAAGTAACTCCCTTATTCGGATTCAAAAATCATAATCTACATGGATATTCTATGGAATAAATAAACATTAGTAAGACAGTGGCGCCGAGAGGGAGATTTGAACTCCCGAGGGAAAATCCCACATGATTTCCAGTCATGCGCAATACCAGGCTATGCGACCTCGGCTTCATACTCTCGGACACTTGATTACATTTTGAGTCTGTTGCTTTTCAACTGTGATTTTGAATCTCTCTCCGTAGTGATTAAATCGAAATTGTATCTCGACTAAACGTCGCCACTGTGGCTTAGGGGTATAGCATCCCATTGGTAATGGGAAGGTCGGGAGTTCAATTCTCCCCAGTGGCTCCATTCTTTGAATTAAAATTATTATTTTTCGATACCTTCATCAACTTTACAGAAATAACTTCATAATGTAGCCAACAAACCATAGAGATATGTCTGACCGCCGTAGGACTGCACTTGCTCTAGTGTTATTGATGATAATCGCCCCGCTAACATCCGCTGCTACCTCTTCTTGGACTGGACCAAGCTCTGTAAATCCTCCAGATGAGGGCATTACTTTGACTGGTTTCCGAGCCCCTGGAAATGCTACAGTTCAGGATGGTTGGCTCCACATAACTAATACTGAAACGGCAACATCAATGGATCCAGGAATTGTTTGGGAGGGTGCCGATTTAGATTCTGGCAGATTTTTCGGAACTAATTTCATTGAAGATATAGAACAAATAACTTTACTTGACGATGGTACTCGATCAAATATTAGTACTTTCGATGAAGGTGATATAGATGTTTCAATGAATGACATTTACACTTACTCTCCAGGATGGGAACATGTTTATTCTGTTTCTTCTTCAACATCAGTGGTAGAATGTAATAACCTTTCTGGGGCATGGGTAGACCATGGATATGACAATAATTTTGATGGTTCTCTGTCCTCAGGAGAAACAACTGAAACTTTGATGTATTGCAGCGGTAATGCACTGGAAGATAGCGTCACAACACTGAATGTCACTAATGGAGGAAGTGGCTATTCTGCAGGTACATTATCTGCAACTGGAGGTTCAGGTAGTGGATTCTCTGGAACTTATTCAATTAGTAGTGCAATTAATAGTATTTCAATTTCAGGCGGAGGCACTGGATATGCTGTTGGAGATTACCTATCCTTTGTATGTCCTGGTGGATGCACTGGTTCAGGTGCTAATGCATCAGTAGGTAGTGTTGCTAGTAATGGTTCTATAACCTCGATTAATCTAAATAATGGTGGTTCTGGCTATATTTCACAACAAACAATGTATGTTTTAGTATCCAGTAGCGGCGGAGGCGGCGCTCAACTTTCTAGCGTACTAGATACTACTGGTTCAATCTATGAGGCTTTTGTAAATAATGGAGGTAGTGGATATACTAGTGCACCTACAATTATACCTAGTTCAAGCGGTACGTCTGCAGCAATTAGTGCGGGTTTAGGAGGATTTTTCGACTATGAGATCACTGTTACATCAATTGGTACAGGATCGACATCTCAATGTATGCTAGGTGGTTATGTAGTAAATGCTGGGATGGATACTGATGAAGATTCTATGTTAGATACAACAGAAATTTCTGATACAAATTATCTCTGTAACATTCAAGAAATGTGGGGCGCTACAACATTCAATCATAATGGGACAAATCTTGGTAGCGAACAAACAATGTCTTATGGAACTATTCCATCATCAGCAGTAGAGGGTATCGTAGCAGTCGGTACAATGCCTGGTTCAGCAGTTCCACGAGGTACAAGCAGTTCTTTCTTATTGCCTCAAGTAGATTTACCAGATTCTGATTTATTCAATGGGCTCTACATGACCTTTGATCACTGGTATCATCTAGATAGCACTGCATCTGGCGGAGGAGATGGAGCATGGGTAGAATATAGGATTAATACTGGTAGTTGGAATGACTGGACCTATGTTGCTCCAGACGGTGGATATACCAGTACCATGTCCACCGATGCCCCTTCTCCTAACGGTGCTCCCAGTGGAGCAGTTCCAGTTTTTGCTTCTGCAACTCACAGTGGATGGCAGAGTGAGAACATAAGCATATCTTCAATTCCAGATATAGATAATGCTTCTAAAATTCAATTTAGATTCCATATCTGGACATCTCCAAATGCATCTTATGAGAGACCTGGGTGGTTTTTGGATAATATAGATTTCAATAATGATGGTGTAAACTATGGAGTTTGGCACCATGGCTGTATGTCTCTTACATCTTCATCTTGTAATTATGTAGCGAGTTCATATGGAGCTCTCCAAAGAACAATTGATTTATCTGGCACCAACTCTACTTCAATGCTTGAAATAGATATGGAATGGGATTTACAAGGCTCTACTTACGATAATGCCTGCATCGAATTATCTTTGAATAACGTGACTTGGTATGATATTTCTTCATCCTCTTCATCTACAGCGCAAGCCTGTGAAGATCGCTCTGGAGCAATACCAGGTTACCCTTCATATGATGGAGTATTTGGAGACCAGAGCAATACAATTAGAACTGTTGAATACAGTATTCCTACTGCTTATCAAAACCAAGCCAATGTTTACATTAGATTTGTAGTCGATACCGATCTTTACACCAATTATGGTGGGAATTATCCTGGTGATACGCAAGAAGGATTTACCCTTGAAGATATTCGAGTTGTTGATGATTCAGGAACGGTATTGTTTAGAGATGATTTAGAAAATCAGTTTTCAATGAGTCATTACCCTGTTACTTTCGGTACTAGCACTGGATATGATGATTGGAATTACTATATTTTAACTGGAGGAATTTTAAGCGAATTATATGGATTTGAAGATTCCACTGCCGGAAATCCTTCTACCAGTAACGCTCCAGGCTGGTCAAAACAATCTGCATGGAACTATGGTCAATTGGGTACTAATGCAGGGCCTACTGATGAACCTTCTTTCCCCTACGTGTATGGTACAAATTTAAATGGTAACTATGGAAATAATCAGAACTCATTGTTAACCTCTCCAACGTATGACATTCCAAATGATGGCCTAGCATACGTAACATTCGATAAGTGGATATGTACAGAAAATAGCTGGGATGCAGTCGGTCTTCAGATACAGGTTAATGGCGGTTCTTGGAATTATTTCGACCCTCAAATTCCTGGTTGGTATGATGGTTCGCCTGGATATTCTGGCAATCAGATGTATGGTCATGATGCATGGATGGGTGGAGATTGTAACCAACAAGAGTTCGAAAATAGACAGGCTCCTCTATCTAGTTATGCCGGTGACGAGCTAAGATTCAGATTCCGTCTATCTACAGATACTTCAGTAACATATCAGGGTGCCTACATTGATAATTTTGGTATCCTAACTGCTAATTATGGTGCAGGTGGATACTGGTTGAGTAATGCTGTAGATATGAGCAATATTGATACTTTCAATTATGGATGGGTAGATATTGAGGCAACAATCCCTGAGAATACTTCAATTTCAGGGAGCTTAATCGACATTAGTGATAATGTTGTGCCGGGTTACGAAAATGTTACCTTCCCATTCTCTTTAGCAGGAGTTGATTCTGAAGAATATGAATTAGTTAAAATTAAGGTTATAATGGACACAAGTGATGAAGAAGTTTCTCCTAAATTAACTAAAATAAGTATTGGCGGTAAGAGATATCTTGCGGCATCAAGTGCTGATTATAATGGATGGTCTTTCAGCCCGAGTATCGAGGTAGTAGATGAATTACTTAATGCTACAACAATTGCCGGTACAATTACTTCCGATTATATTCATTCATCCAGGCCTATCAAGAGCGTGACACTATCTGGTAACTTTTCTAGTGGTTTAATGGTGACTGCATATTCATTCACCGGTGCAACATTAGGGCAAACCTCTCAAGGATCAATACCTTTTGCTATCCCTCAAACTGGTTTCTCTCTCTCAGTATCACTACCTACCAATGGCTGGATCGATAGGATGGTTATTTCGTCTAATTTCGCCGAGCCAGCAGAAAATCCTGTGGTTGATATGCTTAATGATGGTTCAGTAGATTGGTCATTCCCAATGGGTGCTGATTACGGGCATTATGGATGGCAATCGCTTGTTTCAGATGGTATTGATTCTCATACAACTGGTACAAGTATTAGCTTAGATTCTGGCACTCCATCTTCAATAATGGTGAGATTGCCATCTTTGGCTGCAGTAAATAATGGAATAATCTCTGTTGCACCTGATTCTGATGGTCAATTCGAGTCACCGGTTACCTTGACAGTAGGATCATCCAGTCAGACTAGTTCTTCTGCTTCAGAGATATTCCATTGCATATTAGATTACAGTCAAATTGCAGGAATTAACTCCCTAACTACATCTCATACAGATACAGACACTGGAAGGCAATGGCGAGATGTTTCAATTACTTTAGAGTCAAATTATGCGCAAACTGTATCTATTTCGACAATTGGAATAGGCTATCTGATATTTGAAAATGTTTCAGGTTTAGGTGCATCAATATCTGATTATCATGATTCTATGACACAAGATGATCCTCCGCCTACTCAGGTTTCAATTCCAGTAAATATTACTGCAGATATGGGATCAGTTTCCATTGATGGCGACTTAAAGTTCGATTATATAGTCACAAACAGAGATTTCGTGGTTCCAAATACACTTTATCCTAATGGTGAGACAATTGAAATAATTACTAAACATCATCACTTATTTGATAATTCTAATTTGGATACGATCTCTCTTAGAGGTATCGCTTCTGATGGCGAGATTTTGATGTTTGAGGTTACTAATAGTGCAGATGGTTTGTGGGGTCAAGGTTCGGATGCGGTATCCTTTACGCAAATTTCTGGTTCATCCGTTGCTCCAATGAATCCTTCAACATTCTTAGAAATCACAACCCATAATGATGGCTATGATGATGTCACTATACACTGGATGTTTGATGTTAGCTGGATGTGGGATGATGTTAATTCAATACGTTGGATATCTCAAGCGTTCGATGCATCAGGAGAGTCAGTGTGGCCGTCCGTATCTCATAGTGGCGAATCTGGAAAGAATGCGGTTGAAAATGATTTGATGATTGATTCATTCGAAGTTAGAGATCAATTTGGAAGGCTTCTATCAAATCAGTATTCTACATTCTATCCGTTCACAATGACTGATGGTAGTGAATTAAATATCACAGGGACCGTTAAGTTCCAAGACTCTACAGCAGTTAGACCGCAAGCGGTTGATTTCACAGTTGGTTTGAATATTTCTGGTCTAAGTTATCTTTTGACTTCTGAAGAAGATGGTATATATACAGGTCTAATTTCATCTCCAACAGGCCTCTCTAACGTATATTTATCACCTATGATGAACACAGTTGGACCTACTGGTTATTCACTTGGTGCAGAAGATGTAACGGGAACTCCGCCATCAGTAAATGTTCGTGTTGATCATGAACCTCCTGTGGCTGGTCCACTTGAAGTAAACACTCCTTCTGGTTTGAAAGCAGCTCATGGTAAAGTTTGGGATCCAATGGATCCACTGTCTCTTTTCATAACAGTCGAAGAATCTGAGGCAAGAGGTGAAATTTTGACACTCAAATATTGGCGAGGTTCAGTAGATGATATCAATGGTGATGGTATTGCTGATGAGGATGAATACCTTTCTATGGTTCAGCCGCTAACTCCTGGAATGACAGGACAGCAGCAAGTTAATTTCGTTGGAATTGATGTTTCTCAACAAACATTTAATTCCCCTGTTCATATTTATGTTGAAGGTACTGATTGGGCAGGTCTAAGCTATCAAGATGGAGGTACAGGTGGTGGTGCAGGTGCTTCTAATTCCTGGGCGACTGTAGTTGTAGCAACTGATGAGCCTACCAGTATTAAGTCCGCAGGGTATTCATTAGACCGTGATTTAGGGTATTTACTTCCAGGTGAGGAACATATATTTACTATGCAAATAGAAGAAGCCAATGGTTTGAATACATTGGATAATATATCGATAATGCTTTGCGGTGATGGAACAAGTGAACTTGGAAAAATGAGTTATGATCCTTCAAGAGGAACTATTTGGTCAGATTTAACTAGCTTCGTAACACCACTTTCTGTACAGACAATGCAAGTCTCTTCAGATATAACTCAACTATCAATGATATTCGAAGTTTCTTGGGACTTCCCTTGGGAAGATAATCAGAACTCTTGTAAGCCTAGCGTATCAATAGTTGATGATTTCACCACTGTCGCATACCAAAATAACATTGGTGAACTATCATGGTACCTTGACAATAAGTATGTTGCAATTCCTGACTCTATAGAAGATCTTACTCCTCCACAGGCAGAATCTCTAGGAGTTTCTGTCTACTTAGGACAGGGAGATGAATTCCGAATGAGTGGATTTGTTTATCATTCTGGTTCGGGTGCATTAGCTGCAAATATCCCAGAAAATCTAGAAGTTGAATTCAAAGTAGTTTATGGGACACAGGAAATTAAGATGGTCACATCTGTCAATGAAGACGCTAGTTTCGAAGGTTCAATGATTTTACCTTCAAGAGTTCCTTTGAATCCAACTATGTCTGTTTCAACTGAAGTTTTGAATGTCCCAGGCGGGGGTTCATCAGATATCAATTCAGATGCTTCTGTAACTGTTGATAGTAAAGCCCCAACAGTATTATTTGATCAATCAGCCTATCCAGATTCATCATTAGTTTTGTTAGAATCTGATTTAATTAATGATGTATTTGTGACTGTGACGATGGTTGATGAAATCGGTATGATAGAAGGTCCTCTGGATGTCTCTTGGGTAATTTTAAGATCTGGTTCTCCAGTTGCTGGCTCTGAAAATACTGGGCAACTAACTATGATTGATGATGGCGAATCTAAAGATATTTATCAAGGCTATATTGATTTTACACCCCTAAACGGAATGTCAATTGAACAAGGTGATCAGATTGCTTTTTGGGTCACTTCAACTGATAGGGCAGGAAATGTCGTTACAGGTTTGGGTAGTGAATCCGCACCGAGAATGCCTACTCTTAGAATAATGAAGTTTAATCCAGAGTATACTAGAGTAGTAATCAATCCAACTTCTACTCCAATGGTTGGAGATATGTTAACTTTGCAAACATTCTGGGAAAATGATGGTAAGAGAGAAGGTTCTATCACAGTTGGTCTATACGAATTAAACCCAGAGAATGGACAGTGGTCACGAGCACTTACTACTTTAACCGAGGGTCCTACTGAAATTATTCTTGGTGCGCAATCTTCCAGTGTCAATGCACAATTCCAATGGGAATCTTGGTCAGAAGGTCAACCTCTCTTGGTATTAATTATGGAAGATCCTGAAACCGGTGAGATGGACTGGAATAATGATAATGGAAACAATATTGACTTATCGGGCATTAATGTTCAACCATTACCAGTAGAAGCGGAATCAAGTACTGGCTTGTATATGGTCATCGGTGTAGCAGTTATTGCTGTAGCGCTTGTTGCCATTCTTGTAATGCGCAATCGTGGTGGTGAGGATTATTACTATGATGATGATGATGAATACGAAGAAGAAGAAGATTGGGAATATGAAGAAGAAGAGGATTAGTTGGGGTAAATTCAAACCCCGAATAATCCCTATCTTCATGTGATTTTATACTGTTGTCTTTATAGGCTATTTAGTGACCTAATTGTCTCTGAGGGAGAAATTCCTTGGATGGGATTGGGATGGACGAAACTAGCGATGCTGTAACTGTGGAAGAACTGAAAAACGAAGTTGAAGACTTGAAAGTGTTAGTAAATACTCTATTGACTGTTATCATGGAAGAGGCTGACGGCGTGCAATCAGGAGCAGCTCCAACTATTCCTAATCAGCCAAGACGTGGATATTGCATGTAATCAATATTCTACGGGCTCTGGGTCTACTGTCCTCCACATGTAACAACAAGCCACAGTGCGCCATGGTTTCCATTTTTCTGAAAGAGCATACAACTCATCATTAGACATTCTCACTCCAGAATTATATGATTTTTCTATACCTCTAATCATTCCTATATCTCCTATTGGAAATACATCAGGGCGCAGGAGTGTAAATATCAAAATCATCTCTGCAGTCCATTTACCTACTCCTCTTAATTTGATTAATTTTTCAATAACCTCTTCATCATCCATTTTATTCCAATCAAATAAGCTATACTCATGCCAAGATTCAGAAATTCCTATTACATATTCTGTTTTCTTTTGTGATAATCCACAACTTCTTAAATCTTCAAAATCAACAGATAATATATTCTTAGGAGTAATTTCTCCTACTTTTTCAGTAAATCTTGACCACACTGTCGATGCGGCTTTAACAGAAATCTGTTGGCCGATTATTGATCGGATTAATGTAAAAAAAATATCACCTCTAGAAATTAATTCTAAATCATCAAATTTATTTATTATTCTTGAAAGTATTATGTCATTATCTGATAGTTCTTTTTTGGCTGTTTCCCAATAGTCTGGTCTATCACCTAACAATGTCATTGATACTCCTATGACCTCATAGTTCAAGAGAACTACCGTGTTCGCATTGTCATGGATTTTGAGAAAATCATGTTCGGTGGTGCAATTGCTGCTACTGTGATTTTTATTGTTTTAAGTGCAACTGGAAATACTGATTTGATAGAAAATGAATCTTGGGCTATAGAAGAAACCTGTCTTGGAAGTCATTCTAGTGACATTAGTCATACTCACAGTAGTCTATCGATAATAATTAACGGTAATGAGCAATATATATCTCAGAATATTGGGATACAAGATTCTATGTGTCCTGACGGAATGCGAGGAATACATACTCATGATGATACTGGAAGGCTACATATTGAAACACCAAGCCAAATATCTGCCCCAATTGGGGCATTTTTCAATATCTGGGGTGAGGTATTCAATTCAGAACAAATTCTCGATAACAAGGTAGACTCTGATCACGAAATTGTGATGTTCGTGAATGGAGAAATTAATCAAGATTTTGAAAATTATGTGATGTTAGATAATGATGTAATAGAGATACATTATCAGAATAAGTAATTACCCCTTAATTACAGCAAATGGTTTCATTCTGGCTACAGGTCTGGCCAGCCCCGCTTCGGATGTTAATCTAATTACTTCGTCAACATCTTTGTATGCATCCGGGGCTTCTTCTGAAAGAACATTGGGTGTTTTTGTATGAACATTAATTCCATTATTTTCAAGTTGCTTCTTTAATTCCAATGAATCAATTTGATTCCTTGCAGCGGTTCTGGAAAGTTTTCTTCCTGCGCCGTGACATGATGAAGAAAAAGCATCATTACCTCCGCTTTCTGGACCAGATAAAATCCATGAAGCGGTCCCCATATCACCAGGTACAAGGACTGGTTGACCTATACCTGAAAACTTTCCAGCTAACTCTGAGTGGTCCCCACCAAGTGCTCTTGTAGCACCTTTTCTATGAACACAGCATTCACATGAAACTCCATGTACTTTGTGATTTTCAATCTTTGCTATATTGTGACTAACATCATAGATTACTTCAAGATCACTATCCATCCTAATTTCTTCCCTTAGAATATTCCTTAATCTTTGAGTTAAGGTCGAACGATTTGCAAAGGCAAAATTCCCTGCAGCGGACATGGAATCGAAGTATTGTTGACCTTCTTTACTGAATATTGGAGCTGCTGCTAATTGCCTATCTGGTATTGACATATTCCATTTTTCAGCGAACCACATATTATCCCTTTTTACATAATTTTGTTCTATGTTTGACACATGATCTGAACAAACTTGATGCCCTAAACCTCTGGATCCAGTATGGATCATTGCGGTGATTTGCCCTTCTCGAATTCCAAAGGCTTTGGCGGCCTTTTCATCTACAATTCTATCAACGACTTGTAGTTCTAAGAAGTGATTACCAGAACCCAACGTCCCCATAGATTTACTTCCTCTTTTTTTAGCTCTTTCACCTAAATTTCTTTCATTGGTTTCTAGAACTCCATTTGATTCGATAAACTCCAGATCTCTGGATTCTCCCCAACCCATTTCAATAGCAGCATTTGCTCCTTCAGAAAGTATCATATCGATTTCTGTGGGGTCCAATATTACTCCTCCCTTACTTGTAGCACCTGCTGGTATTGAATCTGCTAATTTTTTAGCTAATGATTTGGGATTAATCTCATTATATTCGATATCTAATGCACATAATCTGACGCCACAATTAATGTCAAATCCAACCCCTCCTGGAGAAATTGCCCCTCCTTCATTTCCTGAATTTATATCTGTTGCTACTACTCCTCCTATAGGGAAACCGTATCCAAAATGCCAGTCTGCCATAGCCCAAGCGTTCCCTACTATTCCATCCAAAGAAGCAGTGTTGACTAACTGATTTGGTGATCTATCATCGGAATGTTCACCTAGATGTTCTAAATCTGCTACCATTATTGCATCAGTTTTCATTGAACCGTGTTTGTTAATACGTATTCTTCCTGGTCCATCAGACTGTAAATGCTCTCTCCACTCACCGGACATAGACTTGCGAATTAGAGTATACATTTCAATAGGTCGGACAGGTCTTTCAACAATTGTATTAAAGTTAGTTCAACTATTCCGAGACATGTAAGGCTGTGCATGAGATGGTGTTTGGAGAGGTTCATATTCCGTTCTGGGAAGAATCTGAGCACATACGAAGAACTTGTTCAGTAACAGGCCTTTACTTTTGGACCCGGGATAAAAATAGGAAAACATCAGGAGATACTCATGAAGATCCATATACATTCATTGGGAGTCCAATAATTGATGGCTTTCCAATGAGAGGTAAAGAACTTAAAGACTCTATGAGGTCCTCATTTCTAGATTATTTCTCCGAAAACAATCACTCTAAAGTTGACCCTTATCCAGTAATTGCAAGATGGAGAGATGATATTCATCTAACTATAGCAAGTATTGCAGATTTTCAGCCTCATGTGACTAGCGGGCAGGTCCCTCCTCCCGCCAATCCATTGTGTATTTCTCAGCCTTGTATAAGGTTGACCGATGTTGCAGCAGTTGGACGTTCAGGAAGACATTTGACGACTTTTGAGATGATGGCTCATCATGCCTTCAATAGACCTAATGATGGTGAGATAGTATATTGGATTGACCAATGCGTTAGATTTTGTGATGATATGCTAGTCAATACATTTGGAATCAACCCTATTGAGATTACTTATGTCGAAAATCCATGGTCAGGAGGAGGAAATGCTGGAGCAGCACTCGAAGTAATTGTTGGGGGGTTAGAATTAGCAACTCTCGTATTCATGAATTTAGAAGAACATGAGGATGGAGATATTATAATCAAAGGCTTAACTTATCGAGAGATGGACTTACAAATAATAGATACAGGGTATGGTCTAGAAAGATTCTGTTGGGCCGCAGCCGGTACTCCAACAATTTATGAAGCGATATATCCTGAATCTATTTCTTGGTTAAAACAAACTATTGGTTTTGAATCAATGGTAGATGATTTAAATTTAAATGTTGATACTACGGCATTATTATCTGAATTATCTAGATTAGCAGGGATACTAAACATCGACGTAGGTACTGATGTTAATTCACTCTACACCAGATTAATTGAAAGGTTGAATACACAGGGAATAAAAATATCAGTTTCTGATTTGAAACGTCTTACAGAGCCCTTGTCCGCTATTTATGCAATACCTGATCATATGCATGCTTTGTGTAATATGTTAGGGGATGGACTGATACCGAGTAATACAAAGGCTGGTTATCTAGCAAGAATGCTTGCTAGAAGAGTTTGTCGGATGAAATCTGATTTAAGTCTAGATGTGACTTTAGCAGAACTTGGAAAGCATCACATACAGACACATCTAGACTTGGAAAATTTCACCCAGAACGAAAAAGGAATACTTTTACTACTTGAATTAGAGGAATCACGTTATTATGAAATGTTGAGAAAAGGGCAATCAGCAGTTAAAACAGCCTTACAAAATCTTCCTAAGAATGCGACCGAGGTTCAAGATTCTATTTTATTCAGATTATCCGAAGAAAGAGGTCTCAATCCAGATATGGTGATGGCAATTTCTAATGATTTAGGTTGGGGAGATTTATCAGTTAGAGTTGGATTTTCAGCAGATATGGCAGATAGAAATGCTAGAATGACTAAAGATGCCGCGAAGATCAGAGATAAAAATAAATTCCTTAAAAATTCATTCCCGGTAACATCTCAAGATTATTATTTAGATACAAATAAAACACATTTCTCTGCTAAAGTACTACATTGCGGTGAAATAGATATCGAATCTAATAAAATTTCATTTTCCAATGAAGTTATTTCTAACCCCACCCACTTTGTTGTTTTGGATAGAACACTTTTCTATCCTGAGGGCGGTGGTCAATTAGGCGATCAAGGATATTTCCATAAAGATGAAACTCAAGTCATTAGTGTACTAGATACTAAAATAGAAGATGGAGTAATTATTCATTTTACAAATGGTTTCGTTAGCAATGGTGATATTAACGCTGAAGTAGATAATACTCGAAGAAGGCAGTTAATGGATCATCATACTGCTATACACATAGTTGGCGGAGCCGCCAGAGATATCTTAGGCCCCCATATCCGACAAGCAGGCTCCAACAAAGGACAGAGATATGCTAGAATTGACTTGACTCATCATTCAAGAATGTCAAGAGACTTATTGGATAAAATTGAAGATAGAGCTAATGATATTGTACAATCAAACCCTGTAGTAGAAAAGATAATTCTAGATAGGGCAGAAGCTGATGCTAAATTTGGTTTCGATATATATCAGGGAGGTCCTCCAAAACATCAGAAAATTCGAATTATCAAAATTGGAGATTTTGATATCCAAGCTTGTGGAGGGACCCACCATGATGAAGCAGGTAAAATCGGAGAATTAAGGATAGTTCGCTCCAGTCAAGTCCAAGACGGAGTAGAGCGTCTGCAAATCGTGGCAGGAGATACGGCGAGAGACCATGCTAGACAACAAGAGCGAATTCTTAGCGAAGCATCTGAGATATTAGGGGTCCAGTCCGATGACCTTCCCAAGGCTGTAATGAAGTTCTTCCAAGAATGGAAATCACAGCAAAAAAAGATTTCTAATTTAGAAGCGGAAATTGTCAGATTAAGGACAAGTGGAGGAGGCGATGAGGTGATTCATAAAGACGGAATTAGGTATGTAATTATGGAATCATCAGGAGACTCTAAGCAATTAATGAAAATGCTTTCTGAATTAACAAGAGATGAATCAAAGCCAACATTAGCAATAATTGGGAGTAAGGACGGTGGTGGTAAAATAATCGTTGCAACTACTGAAAACACTAAGGCTTCCGAGACGTATAATTCAGTTGAAATCTTGAATGCAATTTCATCTCATATCAATGGAGGGGGAGGGGGGAGACCTACCTTTGCCCAAGGAGGCGGTTCAAATCCAGAGGGCAT
The DNA here is from genome assembly GCA_002495525.1 of Euryarchaeota archaeon UBA89. Lineage (GTDB taxonomy): Archaea > Thermoplasmatota > Poseidoniia > Poseidoniales > Thalassarchaeaceae > MGIIb-O2. The sequence continues at coordinate 40,660 of DAFS01000057.1, forward strand.
CCCTGCAGCCCTCCAAGCCGCCAAGAAAATGCTAGATATTTGATACTCTATCCGTTTCATTCATGAAACTTTACGTCTTCCCAAGGTTATGTCCGAACCAGTCAAGGTGTCTAATCGTGCGTCTTCAATCGAATATGCAATAAGAGATGTAGTTGTTCCAGCCATTGAATTAGAGAACCAAGGTCACGAAATAATCCGACTGAATATCGGTGACCCTCTAGCATATGAGGGCCTTCCAACACCAGTTCATATGATTAATGAATACAAGAATGCTTTAGATAGGCAAGACAATGGTTATGG
>DAFS01000057.1:41284-76836 GCA_002495525.1 Euryarchaeota archaeon UBA89
CCATCATACGGATTAGATGAATTAAGAGAAGCAATTTCTCAATCGGAGTCATCCAAGGGTTGGAATTGTAGACCTGATGATGTATACGTGACACATGGAGTCACTGAGGCATTACAAGTAATTTTTGCAGCATTTCTTGAAGAGAATGACACAGTATTAGCGCCAGGACCCCATTATCCTCCGTACATGGCTTACCCACAGATGTATGGTGCCAAGACAGTAGAATATAGATTAAAGTCATCTGAGGGATGGAAGATTGATTTAGATGATATCAGTAATAAGATGAATGATTCAGTTAAATTATTAGTACTCATAAATCCTAATAACCCTACTGGAAATATTGCTACAGGGACTGAAATTGAGAAATTAATTAATATCGCTGGGAAATGGCCTAATTGTACAATTATAGCGGATGAAATATATGACGGCTTAGATTTCTCAGATAATTTTATTTCTGTAGCATCTCGCTCCAAGAGTGTGCCTGTGATTTCACTAAATGGTGTTTCTAAAGTATATTTTGCCCCAGGTTGGAGGATTGGATATATGGCTTGGCATGATCCTAATAATCGTCTAAGATTAGTTAGAGATGGTGTAGAGAGAATTCTTAGGAGTCGTTTATGTGCATCTACCCCAGCTCAATATGGATATTTAGCGGGTTTACGAGAGTCTAAAGACTGGCTCGAAAAACATCGCAAGTTGACAGAAGAAAGGATGAATTTTTGTCTTAAAAGAATAGAAGAAATTGATGGACTTTCTTGCGAGGGTCCAAAAGGTGCTTTCTATTTATTTGTTAAATTAACTAATCCGAAAGATCAGATAGATGACAAAAAATGGGTACTAGATCTTTTACACCAGGAGCATGTATTGGTCGTTCATGGTTCTGGTTTTTCTCCAGAGTTTGGTTCGGGCCATTTTAGAATGGTCTGTTTACCTCCTGTCTCAGTACTTGAAGAAGCATTTCAAAGAATTGAAAGATTCTTGAGTAGTTGATAATATGAGGTTTTTTGGTAAAGGAATTTCTAACGAGTCTCTAGTCACTGGTATCAAAAAAAGATGGCTCACTAGTAATTGCGGATTAATATTAGACTCAAAAAGAAATTATCATCCTGTATGGCGAGTAGATTCTATTCTTTTTGATGATTTTCTTTCAGGAATTGAAAGACGTAGTGGACTTAGTTTGGGAAGACGCTTAGCACATGCTTCGTCTGAATCAGAAGAATGGATATCCATAGTTTCGAATAATTCATTTCCAAAAGGAAGAAACCCTGAAAGATGGAAAAATACAAAATTAGATTGGTTAGAAAGAGGTATTGGAAACTTTGAGTTATTAGATGATGTCAATGAAACTAGGCTTCTGATAAAATATCCAATTAATGGCCCATTATGTTCAGGTGTTTTTACTGCTAATTGGGAAAAGGCAACAGGTAAGAGGCATAAGTTTAGATGGAATCATAATAATGTTGAAAGTTTGATTTTAATGATTTCAGAGGATCATATGAAAATACCTCCTCCAAGTCCTATTTCTCCACCTTGGTTCTATGATAAGCCAGTTATTTCACTGAATGAAGATATTGATTTATGGGATTCATTAGAAGTTGAATCAGATAAATATTGGTCAATTATGGGTAGACGATTTGCAATGATTAATCAAGACCTCATACTTCGTTTTGAAAGTTATTTTCTACCATATTTGGAAGAGATTCACGAAGGTCGTAAGGAATCTTACAGTTGGGAGGATGTTGATAAAAAAAGAAGTCTACTGTGGACAATATTTTCAGATACTATTAGAGAAATATTCTACAGTCAAAAACATCATATATTAATTTCTGGAAATACAGATTGGGTCAATGTTAGTAAACGTCATTTGGAGAGGCAAGGTCTTGGAAAAATAGATTCTGTGAGTTCAATAGATGAGTTTGGAGGGATAGAAGTTTCTTTCAGTTCATGTTACCATCCAGCAATATTCTCAGGGATAATGAGCGGTTGTTGGGAAAGGGCAAATGGGCGCAGTGCCAAATGTGATTTTTATTATGGGAAAAACTCCAACACAATCAGACTAGTATCAATGAACGAGATTTCTCTTGATTAATCTCTGCACATCAGTAATGAAACATTATATCATATCTTGGAGTCAACTATACGCCCCTAAGGGGGCGCGAGGTGATTAATTGGCTTTGACACACAACCAATATGCCGTTGCAGCCATTGCTGCAACCTTGATTTTAGCAGGATTTTACACAATTATTGGAGCCGGTTTAGCTACAGTTTCTGGATGGGAGGATGGGTCAGTAGATATAGAAACTTCTGATGATGAAATTCACATAGAAGGTAAAGATACAGATGATGATGGTTTACCTGACAGGATGGAGCAAACACTTTACGGTACTGATTGGAGACTTTCTGATACTGATAATGATGGTTTAGAAGATGGATGGGAGATTGATAATGGCTTAGATCCATTAGATAGTGGTGAAGCTGCTGAACCCGATCCACAAACTACTAATCCTGATGAGAACGATGAGAATACTGAGTTAAATGAAACATTTCCTAATCCTGATAATGGGCCATTTGGAGATCCAGATAGAGACGGGCTAATCAATGTAGATGAGGCAGCACTCGGTACAAATCCAAATCTACAGGATTCGGACGGAGATGGTTTGAATGATCGCTGGGAATCTCTCTATACTTACACTGTAGAGACCCCTCAAGGTCCAATTAAACTTCTTGATCCTCTTAATGGAAATTGGGATTGTTATCTTCTGACCTTCGAAGTCAAGGCGCAAATTAGGGCAGATATTGGAGTCAGTACATTTGAAAAAATGGGTAATCAATTCGGCCATTCTTGTGATGCATTATTAGATTTGGAACAACCTGAACCAGATAGTCTTAGAAATTATGTAGAAGAAAGATACGATACTAATCCATTGGAAGAAGATAGTGATGGAGACTTGATTGCTGATAGATATGAAATAGCATTTGGTAATATTGATCTTTCTGTACATTGTGGAGTCATACAATTTGGTACACTGACATTACAAGCACCGTATCACGAATACATGAGTGGCCCTGGAGACATGACATGGTTTGAGGAAGATATGGATGGTGATGGGCGTCTAAACGGTCCTGGTGATTGGGATTCTGATGGCGATGGAATGCCTGACGGATACGAATATTGTTATGCATTAGATCAAGAAAATAAGAGGTTCCTGAATCCTGCCAATGCAACCGATGCATATGGTGATAGAGATGAAGACGGACTTAATAATGTAGAAGAATATGAAGTTGCATATACCTGGGGTCCTGAAAATTTCACTAGCCCACTATTATCCGATACAGATAATGATGGAATGCCTGATGGTTGGGAGCATATGAATGGAATACATCCTAATGATGATGGCGCTAATGCTTTAGAAGACCCTGACTTTGACGGTTATGATTCTGATGGCGATGGAGGAGTTCGGTATGATGAACTCATAGGGGTAAGTACTGTTCATCTAATCTCTGTAGAATTGGGTGAATATGTCCCTGTTAATAAAACAATACTTTGGGTCAGAACGGTTCAAAACAGTGTTTATGTTAATATCCCAGTGAAAACACAAACTGAAGGATGGGTTTATGAAATTAATGTTAATGTTGGTGATGAAGTACTTACTAGGACCCAAGATTTAGCCATAATTGTAGAACAAGATGAGAGGTTCACAAACTTAGACGAATATAATGCCCGAGATAGAGATGGGGATGGTATAACTGATGGAAGGTCTACAAATCCACTAGTAGCTGATACCGATAATGATGGTCTAATCGATGGGATAGAAGTTATTGGTTGGACTATCAGGGTTGTCGATAATGGCGTCAAAGATATATTAGTTCGAAGTGATCCTGGTGTATTTGATACAGATAGTGATGGCCTTTCAGACGCAGTTGAATATTATGAAACCTTTACAAACGCTACAGATAGAGACACAGATAGCGATGGTTTGGAAGATTTCACTGAAGCAATGGATGGATTCTACTGGAATGTTACAGAACAATATTTCACCAATGCTTCCTCCTTCGATACAGATAATGATGGTTTAGCAGACGGAGAAGAAGTAGTTGATGGGCAAGATCAGTACATCACTCATGGTAATAATGCAGATAGCGATGGTGACGGATTAGATGATGGTGGAGAAGTATTATTCATTCCAAGGCCCTGGCAGGCAGCCACTAATCCGTTGATTAATGATACAGATGAAGATGGACAACCAGATGGATGGGAAATGCAAGTATTTTCAATACAACAGAATACCAACAGTCATAGTTTATGGATTAGTAGTACTAATTGGCTTCCACCAGGGTGCGATAATATGTTTGAATGTGGTTTAGGGCCTGGTGGTTGGGTTTGGACAAATTACGTCCAAGGTTTCTCTACATCAGGAGATAGAGATGGCGACGGAGTAATGGATCCGAAATATTTCCTTCATGAAATGAATCTATCAGGCTTTGTAATTCCTAATAATGGAAGATGGGCTTTAGACCCTGCTTATGGTTCTTTGACAGATAACATATATGATATTGATAATGACACTCTAATGAATCAATTGGAAGCACCTGATAGATGGAATACTAATCCTGTTAATGACGACACAGATGGTGATAAACTCCCTGATGGTTGGGAAGTTTTCTACTCTGGAGAAGCAATTTCTTTAGGTATTGTAGATAATAACTCTCTCAATGCATTGGGTGCGAGAGGCCCTATGGATCCAGCAATGATTGACTCTGATTTAGATGGTATTGATGATGGACAAGAAGACTTTGATAGAGACGGTCTAAATCGTACAAATTTATTGTATCGTTATTGCCCAGGTTGGGACGACCCTCAAAATGCGGAGTGCCACATTGACCCTATGGGAGATTATGGAAAAAGATTCTATGACGATCTTGAAAATTATACCAACTTTGAAGAGATGCAAAATGGAACAAGTCCAATTCTGAATGATACTGATGGTGATCAGTGGTTTGATGGTTCAGAAGTTTTCCATCAAGATCAAGATGGTGATGGTATGTGGGCAGGTTGGGAATATTTCTTCGACTTTGATCCATTCGATCCTGCAGATGCAAATATCGACTCTGATGGAGATGGGTCTCTTAATAAATGTGAAAATAAATGGAATACCAACCCAAAAGATCCTGTGAGTTTCCCTAGCCAGGGTGAATTATGCAATCAATTTGAGTGACGCTAAATATGTCTTGGTGGATTCTTCCGACTACTGCAGATATTGGCATTAGAGCATTTTCATCTACTGCTGTGGGTGTAATTACTGAATGTGTTCTTGGCCTCCAATCGATTCAGTTAGAAGATAAGAACCCAGAATCTCTCAACCATTTGACAAGATTCAATGGAGTATGGTCAGTAGTAATTAGCAATAATGATTTAGAGAGAGGACTTGTCAAATTTCTAGAAGAAATACTGTACAGAGGTTCCGTTGAAAATCAATGGTTAGTTGATTTAGCTGTTAAAATTGATGAAAAATCTATCTCTGCACATGTTTCTTGGGTCAAGTCAGACTTCGTTAATCGTGAAATTGAAATCAAGGCAGTGACATTACATGAACTAGTATTTAGAGAAATCAACTTGGGGGAAATAGTCACCGGTGTAGACCCAAATATCCCTACCTTTGAAGGACCTGGTTGGATGGCCCAGGTTGTTTTGGACATTTGAGTTTAGTTTTCTTCTTCATTTTTCGTAGATTTATTGTAGTTATCTAGAATTTCAGCTGTCTCTTCAGCATTTTTCGATAAATTATGTACAAAATAAACTCCTGCAGAAATCATAATTATTATTATGACAATAAGAATCGGAATCATATTGAAACTTTCATCGCTAATTTCTTCCCAAAGGACAGGTTCCGTAGACATAGTACCTCCTCCGAATGCTTGCGAATTTTCATAATCGATTAATTGAGTCGGGGTTAATACCTCACAGGTTAGACTTAATGTCCCTGGTTCATTGTTTCTCCATCCAAAGTAAACTTCTACTTCTTCTCCGGCATCAATTACGACATTCTGGTACCCTCCTATGTCAGCTGACATTCCTGTTTCTGTAATATTACAATCAAAGTATAAATTAGCAGAAGCGCTCCCTCTGTTTGCTAGTATAGCGGATATTTGTTGAGAAACCCCAGTTTGCAAATTTTCTTCTGATGTAGAATTATCTATGTTTACAGTAAGAGCAACCCATTCTATGTTAGGGACATTTATAGAAGTCAAATCAATTTCCTTATCCCATGTCAATTCAAAATTCATCGGGCCATAATTATTGATCCCACTAGATTCTATATTCCAAGCAGTCCTATATTCGATAATTGAAATAACTGCATTTTCTGTAGTAACTTCTCCATTTGCCCAACCTATCTCAATCACTCTCGAATTCCCTTGAGTATTGATGACTGATTTGCCATCAGAACCGCTATACTTACTGATATCTAATGCTCCATTAGGACTGTTTCCAGTAATACTAAAGTGAACTCCTTCAGAATCAAAAATAATCACCTGATCAGAAATAATTCGTTCCCATCTATCGATTAAATTTCCTTTTATTGAAACAGCAGTACTGTCTTCTGAAGTACCCCATTCAATATTTGTTAGTGGCTGAGATTGTACATAATGATCTTCTTTACTGCCAGAGATTTCACTATTTTGAATAATTAATGAAGCATCATCACTGGTTAATATTATTGGGCAGCTATCTTTGATAACTCCTTCTTTGATTATCATCTCACTACTTGAAATTACATTCACACCATGTAGTGTTGAATTTTCTATTATCTCAATTTTTCCAGCAGAGTTTATTGTAAGACCATTATCTCCATGAAGTAACATGTTCTGATAAGGTAATTCATTAGCCTTGTATTCAAAATTTCCTGTTTCTGTCTCAAGAATAATTGATTTAATAATCGGAAAATCCCCATATCCAGTAAAACCTAGGACAGTATCTCCTTGTGTTTCAGGTACATTCAATGAGAAGTTCATGCCACTCATTAAGACAGGTTCCATGTCTCCTAAGTATACCTTGCTACCGTTTAATCCAGCCCCCTCCTCAGACATTATTATGACGTTCATGTCTCCGTTATGAATTGAACTTGGTATAATTATTTTTGACCTATTTTGTTCATCAACAATTCCTAATGTTTTCAACGAGGTTGCCCTTTTCTCAGAAATTAATTCTGAAGATCCGATTAATCTCAATTCTCCTCCTTGATCAATGATTATTGTAGATGTTGATGAGAAAGTTATAGAGGAACTAATCGTCAACTTACCTTCATTAGTAATGTGAATATTTTGATTAATTTCTTGATCAGTAGTCCATTCAACAATTTCGTCAATTATTATGTCTCCTTGATGATTGTCTGCAACGGTTGGTGCAGTGAAAAAAACCAGAATCATTAATATTGAGGCAAAACCAGTTTTCATCTTTAGTATGGTACTCATGTATACTTCGAATCGCCAATAGGAAATTAATACTTGGGCGCCATGAGGGAATGTTTCATGTCCAGAAGTCTTTTCGATAGGTTGTGGATGTATCTTCTCCTCCCTTTCAAACGAGTGGTATTGAATCATTTTTTGTAAATGTATTATGCGTTTTATTGATGTATGGTTCTGCATATTTAGCCAATACTGGTGCAATGTTATTTGGTAAATGGATTCCTGATAAAACAGGAATGTCGGTTATAATTATTGATCGAGGAAGAAATTATTCAGATGGCCATAGAATATTAGGAGATGGAAAATCTTGGAATGGTTTGATAGGTGGAGGTATTTTTAGTGGTATATTATTTATTATAGCACATAATATCTGGAACGGTAATGGTACATCTGCACCATTTATTGACCCACTAAGTTATGCGGATTCAAGCGATTGGTTCTGGTTTTTCGGAGGAGAACTTAGCTCGTCATTTGCCGCATTTACAATGGGATTTGTACTTGGCTTCTCTTGTATGATAGGAGATATGTGTGGATCATTTGTAAAGCGTAGAAGGGGGTTAAAAAGAGAGGGTGATGAAAGTTCTGAAGCACCTCTTCTGGACACAATTCCTTTTGCTATTGCTATATTCGCTTCCTCTTTCTTACTATTTGATGGTCAGATTATTACTCATCCTAATTTAGTCGAAGAAATTCTCTTCCTTTTACTAATCACACCAGTAATACACCGTTCATTCAATATTTTAGGCTATAAATTTGGGTTAAAAGAAGTTCCATACTAGCTTTTTTTTATAATTCGAGATTAGAATTCATTAATTCCCTGACTCCATGGGATGGACGTGTCTGGCATGGAAGTACTGATTGTAGGTAGTGGTGGAAGAGAGCATGCTCTAGCTCTGAGTCTCTCAGAATCTGACTCAGTTAATCATGTCCATTCATGCCCTGGGAATGCAGGAACAGCTGTTTCTGGAACTAACCATAATGTAGATTCAATGGATATTCAAGGTATCATTAATTTGGCTAAAAGATTGGATATTGATTTGGTAGTTGTAGGTCCTGAAGCACCATTAGTTGCAGGCCTATCTGATAGACTCTTAGAAGAAGAAATTCCTTGTTTTGGACCTAATTCAATAGGTGCAAAATTAGAAGGTTCGAAACTGTATGCAAAGAAGATTATGCAATCGGCGAAAGTCCCTACTGCTGGCCTGATATTAATAGAAAACATTGACCGAATTAATGAGTCTCTGGATAATTATTCACCACCATGGGTTGTGAAAAGAGATGTACTTGCAGGCGGTAAAGGAGTTGTTGTAACATCAGATCGCAGTGAAGCGTTTAATGCTCTATGTAATGGAATAGAATTAGATGGGAAAGTACTACTTGAAGAGTTTCTATTTGGTGAAGAAGCATCAGTTTTGGTAGTAATGGATGAATCAGGTTATGTTTGCCTACCTGCAAGCCAAGATCATAAGCGCCTTCTTGACGGTGATAATGGTCCAAATACTGGTGGCATGGGTGCTTATGCTCCTGCACCGATTTATACTCCTGCAGTAGAACAGAGAACAATTTCAGAAATTATTGAGCCCATGCATCATTTCCTTAGAAATCAGGATGTCCCCTATCGTGGATGTCTCTATGTTGGGTTAATGATAGATGAGAACGGCGCTCCTTTTGTAGTAGAATTTAATGTCCGTTTTGGAGACCCTGAAACACAAGTAACGCTACCATTAATCTCAAGCGATTTGGGGGAATTATTGATGTCTTGCGCAATTGGTAAAATTTCAGAATGTGATTACAGTATATCCTCCTATTCTTCAGCGACTATTGTTTTAACTTCAGAAGGTTATCCCTCCAATTCAATTTCTGGCAGAGTCATCAATGGTACAGAAATAAGGATTGAGGAAGGAGAAATTAGTGCTTTTGTCCATTATGCAGGTACTGTAATTTCTGATGATGGTACATTAGTTTCTAATGGAGGTCGCGTACTTGCAGCAACCGGAATAGCACCTAATTTAGGTACAGCAGTTGAAGCAGCATATGAGGTCATAGAGAATATAGAATTAGAAGGCTCATATTTCAGAAAGGACATCGCACACAAAGGGCTCTGAGAGCAATATTTATCCTTATTTTATTTTTATCTGAAAACCATTGACCCACTAACGGTTATAACATCCTCAATTTTCGCGGGAACTCTGAGCCTGCAGGCTCGACAACATGGTGATGAATAATGAACGATGATAATGACGCGACAAAGGGAGGTTTTTCAAGTAAGAATTTACTTCCAGTCCCTGCTGTACTAGCAACTTTGATGGTACTTTTCTTGGGGACCGATTATGTCGCTAATGGTGGAACTGAGACCAACGGATATGCTGACCTTCTGATCCTACCGGTTATCGCTGCTTTTGCCGCGTTTATCGGTAGAATCGTTGTAGATCAATCGTCAAAAAGAAATTCCATCATTATTCTGAGTTCCTTGTTTGCAATTTTATTCTCTTTTATAGCACCTGAGTTTACTCCAATTATTCCAATGGAAGCATTTACATTCGCTTTTGTTTTTGTTTCTACTGTTTTCTTGTACAAACACAACTGGAATGAGGAATCCTCAATTTTACTTTCTATGATCATTGGTTTCCATCTAGCAATTTCCTTTGCTACGAGATATAGTCTTGATAAATCTTCATGGGCCGGTAGTCCTGACGAATTGGTTGATTTAATTAGAGGTTCTATTGCTTCTGTTTTCTTTGCATTCTGGATTGCTTCAATTACATTAGGAATACTAGTAACTCTAGCAATTAGAGGAAGACAGACAAATCCTGGTCTAGGGCCATGGTTCCGAGATATCCCTTCTATGATGCCTAAAGCAGGTTTGATTACTGCTGGAATTATATTTTTAATCAATATGATTCCATTAATCTGGCTGAGCACTATAGATGATGTTGATTCATACAATAATCATCATTATTTGGGTTCAGTTTGGGCATTATTTGCTTCAATAGTAGTTCTCTTTGTATCTTTTTGTAATTCAGAAAGATGGCATGTTTTGGGCACAGTTGTTGCTCTGAATTGGTTAATGTATACTTTGGCTCATTTACATGAGATTGGAAACGAGTTACCACTATCAGCATTGGAAGGCGACAATAATGTTAGCCTTTTCACATGGTTCTTACTAGTTTTCTGGCTTAATGTGGGGGCAATGATGGTAGCTGGACGTGGAGTGTTTGGAGATATTGCTCCTCGCAGAGAACATTCAGATTTCCGTAAATGGTGGAGTCAACATTCTTACGGTATTATGGTTGGTTCTGCATTAGTTATTGGTTTAGCAGTTCGAACAGGATGGAATGTACTCCCTGCAATGAATGCTTCCGGGACTGGATTATGGGATATGTCGGGTGGTTCAGATCCTTGGTACATGAAACGTGTTGTAGATTATGTTGTATATCAAAAGAGCCATCTTATTATCGATGCAGACAGAGCTTATCCAATGGTAGCAATTAATCCGAGACCACCACTATTCTCGTGGTCTTTAGCGCTTGGAGGCCTTTTCCTTCATTGGTTATCTGGAATGTCTTTAGAGACTTCTGTTTGGTGGAGCGTAGCCTCATTACCTGCAATTTTCGGTGCATTGATTGTATTACCAATTGCTGGCCTTGCTAGAAAATTACATAGTAATATGGCAGGAATATTTGCAGCTTGGTTAATCGCATTAATGCCAGGCCACATTGGTCATTCGACATTTGGACTAGCCGACCACGATGCATTCGCAATGCTGTTCTTAGCAATCGCATTCTATTATTGGGTCAAGGCTATGGATGAACTCAAGAACGAGAGATTATTCCAAACTCCAAGTCTAAGTCCACTATACATTATTGCTGGTATAAGGCAAATGTGGGCTACAAATCCAGTAGTGATGTCTAATGCTACGTTATCCGGGGTGTCTTTCGCTATTGTTGCTCTAGGATGGAAAGGTTTCGTCTATGGTCCAGGAATTTTATTCATTGCATTTGCGTTCCAGGTATTTTTCAATATGTTCCGTAGAAGAGACAGCCTTCCAATTACTGCAGCTTCTTTGCAAATGATGCTTACTGCATTTGTAATTCCATTACCTTTCTATTGCTGGCCTGAACTAGGTTTATTGTTTGACCCTAGTGGATTCCAACCTATGTTTTACATCATCGGTTTCACACTTGCTTTGGGTTGGGTCTCTTCTTCATATCGTGACAAACCTTGGTTGTTGGTTCTAGGCAGCACTGCTGTATTAATGGGGTCAATTCTGGCTGTACTATATGTTTTACAACAGGCAAATATCTATGATGGATGGGATGTTTTATTCACTGGTGGATTCTATTTCTCCAAGAATAAAATATTCGGAACTATTGGAGAGGCTCAGGCACCCAGTAGAGGCGTTCTATTCGCATCTTATGGGCCAATCGTTTCACTAATTGCAATATTTGTTGCTGTAATGTTGTTGTGGAGAGGTGCAAGAAAAGAAAAACAAAGCCATATTCTCTTGGGATTGTGGGTTTTAATTGCTATTTACATGGCTTGGTCCGCTGGAAGATTCATATTCAACGCAACACCAGCAATTTCGGTAGTTGGAGGAATTGGTATTGCTATGATGTGGAATTATGCTAATTTCTCAGGTTTCCTCAAAGAATGGAGGAAATCAGGTATTTCAACACCAAGATCTCGTTTTTGGGCTAATTGGACAGCATCAAGAAGACATCCAGGAGTGCCTGCTTTGATGATAGTTCTGATGCTTGTTTGTTCTCAACATATGACTTACGGAATTGATTCAGGAATCCCTCGTGGTGAACAATCTGCATCCGATGTTGATCAAACAATTCATGATATAACTCCAGATATCTTCAGACAAGAAGTTTTAGGATTTTCATTATTGAATAGTGAGAACTATGATTCAAATGGAGACTTATGGTACATGGGTACATTCGGACCTGGTTTTAATTCTGGTTCTTGGAATTTGGCTTATGAATGGCTATCTGAACAAGACACTGAAGTCAGCTTTTCAGAACGTCCTGCTTTTGTATCATGGTGGGATTATGGTTTCCAGGCACTTGCTCAGGGGGAGCATCCTACAGTAGCAGACAATTTCCAGTCTGGGATACCTAATAGCGGTGCAATGTTACTTTCTGCTAGTGAAGAAGATACTGTTTCCCTATTCATCACCACTTTAGCCCAAGGAGATCGAAGGTCGAATGCTCCATCCGGATTTACTGATGATTTCAGAAATTTACTCTTGGACGGGCATATGGACGATTCACAATTAAGTGAATTTGATAAAATTATGAGTCTTGCTATGGGTGATTCAAAAATAGTACTTGATCGATCCATGTCTGTGGTAGCAGTAGATGGTGAACATGAATTATTACGTGGATTCCATTTAGAATCTAACGGTCTACCTAGTGAATCCGAAGTTTGGGTTATTTTAGAAGATGGGGAGATAATAGTTGATGGATTATCTAACGAAGAATCAGCAATTGATAGCTTCAATGATGCTAGAAATTCAGTTTCTGAATTAGATAGATATGAAAATGGCGCAAACAAAGGTGAATTAATAATCCAGTATTACGATATCTCAGGATATAGATATACTCCTGACTTGATTGAAGACTTTGACGATGTATCTACTGGATTACACAGAGTTAATGCAAAGTTAGCATTAAGTCGTGCTTTACTATTAGAGATATTCAATTCCGAAGAAATTAACGATTTATATCATGATATGTCAACTAAACTTGTGTATGAAGTCCAAGATTACGAGGGTGACTTTGGAGAAATAATTTCTAGAAATAATGAAATTAGATATTTCGCAGTTGATAATCGTCTGTATCCTCTGGGTGGCCAATATTACGAAGACTATGGTTATCACCAAGGTCAAACTACTGGTATTTTCCATGCACCTACTTCATTGTCTGGTTTAGATACTGAAACTTACATCTCATCCGTTTATCAAACGCAGAGAGGGGATGGCCCCATTATCCCTCGATCTGGTGAGGAATATGAAAATGAATATCTAAACGATGTTATTCGACAACAATCTGGTGCATTAACAGATGTAAATGAAATGATTAGAATGGTTGATATCGACTACCAACACCAGCCCGAGTTCTTCGACACTATGGTTGCTAGAATTTATGTAGGATATGGAAGTTCTAGCTTAGGTTTGCCTGGTGAAGCTGAACAACCAGCGCCTCACTTCTATACCTCCGGGGCCCCTGGTTCATACCTAGAGAACGCATATCCTCTTCCGGGTGCTATGATGAATCACCTTGTTCTTTCAAATTGGTATACTCCTGACTGTGAAACTGATGAGAATGGTACCCAATTAGATTCAGAATGTGAAAATTTGGGTATAGGTAGTGCTAATACACAAGTCAAAGTTATGAAATATTACAGTGGTGCCACTATTGAAGGAACAGTGGAACTAGAAGGAATAGGTCCTGTGCCTAATGCTAGACTTCTTATTGAAAGAGATGCTTTTAGTGGCGACGAAGTAGAAATAGATGGTCAGGTTACTGATAGGGATCAAAGAACTTACTGGATTCCAATTGGAACTGCGGACGCAGATTCTAATGGTGATTTCAGTTTCTTAGCACCTTCGGGAAAGATTCGTGTTTCTGCATTTTATGGAGAATCCAATCTTGAAGCAGCAAGAACACAAATAATGACTTCAAATGTGGGGCAATCTTTGGGAGATATTTTCGAGACTGAAACTACTGGTGTACGTGCTCTAAATCCAATTACTGGTATATTGGGCAATGTGTCGGGATCAACTTGGCTTTCAGAAACTATAGTGAATATTTCTGGAGATGATGGTCACAGTAATGGTGAATCGATTATCCCTGTGTCTATTTCTGTCAGCCCAGCTTCCTCGATAGGAAGACTAGTTTGGTCTGGTTCAGAACTATTTTCAGGTAACTCTCTTGAAGATGCTACTATCGAACTTTCACCGTCATGGGATGTTATAGTAACATCTCCATACCTGATGTCAACATCAAATGGTTCAATTATGGGTGAAGATTTGAGGTTTGATGGCACTGGAGAGGTTACGTTCACTGGAGAGGGTGATGTGATTACATCATCCATAGCCACAATATCTGATTTCACAGGAAATTATACTCAAACTGTATTCAATAACTACAGCATAACAGGAGAAGGTGAATTTGCAGGTAAAGGAATTATTGATGGAACAATCAATGACGATATTGAGAATGTTGTTGATTGTGATGTTAACGAAACTATGCCTGAGAATAACAGTTTATGTGTGCAATCAGATGGAAAATATCTTCTCGACGGGATTGTAAATGCTAGCGGACTTTTCACTGCAGACGGTGTTGCATCCTTTACACAAAAACTAGTCCAATCAACTCTAATTGGTTCGGGAGTGTTTTCAACAGATACCTCTGACAAAAACTTGAGTAGTTATGGTACAATTAACGCAACTGGTTCATTCTCGGGAACGGGAATATTCAGTGGAGTAATGGTTCAACCAGGTACATTCCATGTAGTAGATGCAATTCCTGGTTCTTATGATGTTGCAGTAATTTTTAGCGATGATACACGTATAGAAATCGATGATGGCTTCACCATCTCTCAAACTCTTTCTGGCTCTCCAACAGAGATAGATATCAACGGTGGACTAATTACAGGAATACTGATTGATGAATCAGGAAACTATCTTGATTCTCAAGTTCTTCTTGAATCCGCTGATGTTTCTTCAAATGAAGCTGATATTGGTGATTGTGAAGTTGTGAAATATGCGCCATGCTATATTCATCCAGAGTTAACTTATGAAAATGATTTACTGACGGGTTCTAAGATTGAGTTTGGCCCAATTATGCCGGGTACATACATTGCATCAATTGATACTGATGGAGATAATTTTTCAGAAACTTCGTTGGAGTTCACTGTAGACCCTAATGCTGAATCATCAATTATTCTACCTTCGCCAATGCCACTCACAACGGATCTAATATTCCAACTAATTAACCCAGATAATGGTACAGATAACCTCGTAGAAGGGCTTGATTTAACTTTCAATTTGAAGAATGGTTCAGGATCTCCAGTAGATTCGAAATATGATAATTTATCAGGCCAATATTATGTTGAGTTAACTCCTGGAGTTTGGATTTTAAACTATACTTTGTCTGAGACCGAACAGTTATGGGAGGAAATTGAAGTTTTGGCTAATTCTGACTTTACAGATACATATAGCTTCTATACAAGCCAAACTGTAAATGGTACTCTATATTATGATGAAAATACTAAATCTGATACTATAGATACAACTAAGATTTTGGATTTTGTGCCTGTAGAATTCTATTGGGATGACTTTAGCACAACTATTGAAACATCATCAGATGGTACATTCAGTATTGTTTTACCTGTAGGCTCCGAAGTCGATGCAATTGCTCAATTAGGTGTAGATTTGAAGTTAGTAAATGGAACAAAGTTCACAGTTGAAGAAAATATGGATATGGTCACTATGGTTGCCCGTCCAGGGCAAGCAATTGATGGAGCAGTTAGCGTCAATCGAGAAAATAATTTATTCAATTCTGAGATTGGAGGTTGGGACCCAGTTACAGTAATTGCACAGAGTGATGAACATGATGTCACATGGCGTTCAGAAACTGATGACGGTGGTTTCTTTACCATGGTTCTACCTAGGGGCGCATGGGAATTCACAGTTTTGTCTGATGAAATTACTTCTGGAAGCAATGTTACAAATGTAGATAACAACAACAACACTATTGAGGTGATAATTTATCCTGAAGATTCCATATTAACTGTAGATTTCTTCCTAGACAATTCTGCCGATAATAATGTATCTAACGGTACTCCGGTAACTTATGATTTCAGTTTACTATCTTTAGTAAATGGAATAGACTATCACATCGATTCTTCTTCAAGTAATTGGACTGATGAGGGGGTTGCTCAAGTATCAGTAGAGCCTGGAATTTATAGGATCTCTGTAGATATTGCCGATCCTAACTCTGGAGATTTATTTGGAACTAGAATAATGAGTGGGGATGTAGACGTCATTGTAGGAATTCAATCTACAGATATTGCAAGAAGTATTGGATTCGACCCTGAGTGGAGAGTAGAAATGTCATTTATCAATGAAAGCGGTGGTGAACTATCTGAACAATTAGTTAGATTCACTAATGTCGAAAATGGCTGGGTTCTGTCTCGAACTACTGACACTAATGGAAGTATTATCGATTTCTTCCCTCAGGGAGATTGGATTGCAACTGCTGAGACAATAAATAACGGCATTAAAGAAGGATTAAGAAATTTGATTTCAGTATCTTCCGATATCTCTAGCGAAAGTTTAATTTTCTCAACAAGCCAACTGGCTGAGATTTCATTCAATATTTCAGAAGATTCTTCTAACTCTCCTTTGTCAGGAGTTAGTTTGTTATTGGAGTCCGCCAGTGACCTAGGTTCTTTCAGTATCGAGGCGACAAATAGTAGTGGATTAACTACAATTGATGTAGTAGAGGGAGATTGGTTAGTCTCTCTAAACTACACTGAAGATGGTAAGAGATGGGTTGTAGAAAGTTATCCAGTTACTATTTCAGTTGGCGAAAATCACATCGATTTAACTGCGAACCTTTATGTCGCTTTGACTGGTACGGTTTTCTGGGATTTGAATAATAATAATGCTTCTAACGTCGGTGAAGGAATTTCTGATGTTCAGATGACCTTTACGACTACATCTGACTCAAACGAACATTCAATTTCAACAGATAATACTGGAGAATGGGAATTATTTGTACCATACAATACAAGCTGGCAAATCGAAACCGTCTATGATGGGTTTGAAAGTATTAATGAAAGTATATCTGTATCAGATACTCCTAATGATGTCCAATTAGAATTAGTTGCAGGTTTAGTTGATGTTTATGGAAACATCAGCTATGCACTTGGTATTTCCAGTATCCCAATTGAAGATGTAGAATTAATGATAATGCCTACTGAGGGCCTAGTAAGAGATACAGTAACAATTGAAATCAATGAAGGATGGTCTGGTAGTTGGTCTACGGAACTAGAGCCTGGTCTATGGATAGTAAGTGCGAGCGTACCGAGTCAAGACTTGATAATTATGGGTCTATTGGATGTTGACGTTACCGGTAGTTCAAATAATTTAGATATGGCACTAACTAGTGGTGGCATTCTAGGGCTTCAAACAGAGTGGTTAGATTATGATGGTAATACTCGTAATCTAGGAGATATCTCAGATGCGAACTTATTAGTTGATGTAGGATTCGGGATGAAATGGGTACAAAGTGTAGACGAAACTGGCAGTGTAGATCTTTTACTTCCTAATGGTAATGTTCAATTTTCAGGTGACTTTGAAGTAGAGCAAAGAGGATTAACTATGGAATTTACGGCAGGTAGAGGCTTTGATGTATACCCTGGTCTCAATGCAAGTATAGATTTGTCATTCAACAGAGTTTCAAATCATGAAATTGAAATTAGTACACTAAATGAAACATCAGGTCACGAAACTTATGTTGGTTCATTGGGCGATGTTTCTCTAATAGACAATGAAGATAATGGATTTATTCCAGTA
Source organism: Euryarchaeota archaeon UBA89 (assembly GCA_002495525.1). Taxonomy (GTDB): domain Archaea; phylum Thermoplasmatota; class Poseidoniia; order Poseidoniales; family Thalassarchaeaceae; genus MGIIb-O2. Next base: position 59,340 of record DAFS01000057.1, read on the forward strand.
GATTTCACTTTAGGTATAGATTATATGGGTCACGAATCATATGATGTGTTCGCAGTAGGAGGAATTGTTTCAGGAACAGATAGTTCTGAATGGACAGTTGAATTCCATAACGGTACAGGTAACTGGACAACTTCAACGCAATTTGAAGTAGGCTTAGATAATAGTATGAATTTTGATAATTTGAATATTCGTGTTACTCCACCTAATCAATCTGTTGCCCATTCTTTCGAAGACGGACATAAGATAACGGTTAGTATATCAACTCCAGATGGATATCTGGCAACACACGATTTGATAGTTAGAGTACCTCAAATACACGGTTTTGAACTAACTAACCCTATGGCGGATGTATACGGAGTCTCCCCTGGAGAACTAATTACTATACCCATAGAGTTTACGAACTCTGGTAATGGTGATGAAAAATACGAATTTGAGTTTGATGATTCAGAATTACCTGATGGATGGAGTAGGACTGGTCCAACTTCACACACCCTAGGTAGCTTCGTTAGTTCTTCTCACAGTGTAACTGTAGTATCTCCAAGTGACGCAATGTCGAATGAAGAGTTCTCAATTTACGTTTCAGTGACCGATAAGGCTGGAAATTCGTATGACAATACTGTTCCTATTGAAATTAAGATCCAAAGTTCTGAACCAGTATTGAAGATTGATGGATTAGTAAGTAAATCAGGCGGAGAACCAGAAGCAGGTGGTCAATTAACATATGTCGCTACAATATCCAATAGTGGATTAGTTGATGCTGAAAATGTGCAGTTAAATGCTGAACTTTGTAAGGATGTAAGTTGTAATACTCCAACTTCAGTTAATGCTATGACTACAATGGATATACCTGCAGAATCATCTCAGCAGTTTAGTTTCTTGTTTGATTTCTCTGATATTGATGTTGACCAATATTACATCATGCTTGAAATAAACTCAACAGGATTTAATGAAGAAAATATTGATGATGACTCGTGGCACGTTAGTGATGGTGTAGAACAGGGAGTCAAGAATGTTGATGTTAGATCTCCAAGTGTTGATGACGATGAAAACACAGATATTATTGCTTATATCCTAATTATTGGATTAGTAATCATTGGTCTTTATTTGACTAAAGGTCGTTCAGGCCGTCGCCCTGGTGCACCGTTCTGATACTGATAAGATTTCCAGACTTTGGGAACAGGGATTCTTATACTGAATCTATGCCCTAAGATTAGTTGGTAAGTTTTCATGAAGTCTTTAGAAAATCTTGATTTGCTTCCCGAACCAGAAGATCATAGAATCCTAACTGCGATTGATAATCAAGCATTGGGTTACTCTGGCAGTGATTATGGCCTTACTGATGAAGAAGCTAAGCAGCTTCGTTGGCCTCTAGGTCCCATGAAAAAGTTAGAACATCCTACGGGTGCTATTTTTTTCTCTTTATTCGTTCTTCTATTAATTGCTGGTTGGCCTTGGGTTAACTCATATCTCATACCGATCCTTCCTAACTCTGAATGGGCGTATGAAGATTCAGGGATCAGACAATTACAATCAGAAGGATATTTTGGTCAAGGCGTACATGTTTGTATTGTCGATACTGGGATTGATATGGAACACCCGGACTTTTCCCATCAACAATTATTGGGATTCAGAGATTTTGTAGGCGGTAATCATGACTTAGTTAGAGACGTTGGTGAAAGCTCACATGGAACATTAATGGCTGGAATCTTGATATCTAATGGTACATCTAAGGGCGCTGCTCCAGAAGTAGGTTTGTCAGTTGCTTTAGCATTGGATTCAGAAGGAACTTCTGGTTCAACCGATAGAGTTGCACAAGCTATCAGGTGGTGTAGAATAACTCAGAAAGTAGATATTATTTCATTAAGTCTTGGGGGTTCTCCAAGTGAATTCACTTCAAATATTGATTCACAAACGAACTTAGCAGTTCAAGAAGCATTAGATTCGGGTATTTTCGTTGTAGCCGCCGCTGGAAACACTGGTCTAAATTTAGATATTAATGACGTTTCTCAACCTTCCAGCCTTCCAGGAGTAATTTCAGTCGGAACTATATCTAAATCTGGAAATGTATGGGGTAGTAGTGCCTTTGGCTCATCAATTGATAGAGCAACAGGAGAAGAAAGAATTTTCCCTAATCAAAAACCCGAAGTCGTAGCTCCAGGAGTAAATATCTTCTCGACCGCTTCAAGCACATTGTCGTCTCCATATGCTTACTCTTCTGGGACTAGTGATTCTACAGTATTCGTAACAGGGGCTTTGGCCTTAATCATTCAACAATATAGGGATTCCATTGAAGGTTCGGATGGCTACATAGATGAAAATGAAATGATGCTAGTTAAGCATGCATTAGCAAGATCTTCCGATAGGGATAACTTTGAATCTGGTAATCATAATTCTCATTCAGGTTATGGGGCTTTGGACTTAGTAAAGTGGTCCGAGGAAGTCGCCTTTATCTTTAATGTTGAATAATTTTTCTAATATATGATGTTGATACAAATACGCTATGTTGATACATTATTCTCAATTGTAACTCTAGCATTGATAAATGATACATAATACGGTAAAACATGTCCAAGCGCCGAGTAAGAAGTTCCTTCCTAGTATTTCTGATGTTATCGAGTGTGTTAATTGCTCTAGTAGGGCCTGCAAGTCCTGTAATGGCTAATAATGAAACCACTTCAGGAACTATTACAACTTCAGAAACATGGTCCGGCACTCATCAGTTGACTGGAGACATAACAATCGCCTCCGGTGCGAAGTTAATTATTCAACCCGGAACTACTGTAATTTTTCCTAATGGAACATATCTTGATGTAAGAGGGAATCTTTGTGCTGGAGATAGCTCTTGCGGATCTTCTGGTGATGCAAGCTTGGCAAACAAAATTACTTTACGATGGACTGATCCTTCTAATTCTAGTGAAATTGGTGAATGTAAAGGTATGAAACAAGGTACTCAAGAAATACAAGTTGAAGATGCATCATGCTTTGAAGGAGTATTAATCCGTAGCTCTATTGATTTATCTGAAACCGGTTTTAGACATATTACAATTGATGATGCTTGGGGTATTCCTTACTATATTGATTCAATTAATCGATGGAGGTATGGAGCTATGGTAATTGATGGAGCATCTCCCACTTTAACTCAAATGAGATTTAGTAACATCAATACAAGCAGTGTGTTAACAACTAATCTTGCACAACCAATATTTGAGGGCGGTACTTATGTTGCTGGAAATGACGATAAAAGCGGAGTAGGTGGGTCAGCGGTCCAAATTTATGGTTCAGGCACGCAAATCACACCTCTTGTAATGAATTCACCATTCTTTATTGGAACAGATAATGGTTGTGGGAATAATGATGGAGGCCGTCCAACATTATGGGCTCAAGAAACATTCATTGAAATTAATGATGCTACTGTAAATACAGGAGATTATGGTTTTGCACTTGTAAGTTCTTCCGGTCTTCTAACTAATTCTGATATAAATGTTAATTGTAATGGAATAGACATTAATGGCGTCAAAGCAATACAAGGAGTAGTTTATACATTTGAGATCGGAAATAATGAAATCAATACAGATGAAGGTTCAGGAATTACAGTTTATGACGGTGGCGACGTTGAGTTGCATAACAATCAGATTTCAGGTGTAGCAGATCGTTCAGGAATTACTGTCCAATCAAGTAAGGCATATATCCATAATAATGAAATTGGTCCTATAGGGGGTTGGAATGGACTTTGGTTAACTGGTTCTTTTGATGTAATTGCAGAATATAATACAATTATCGATACTGCAAAAACTCCTGTTCAAGTTGGTGAATTATCCACCTCAGGACCTGCACCCGCTGCATCTAGACTTCATTTCACAAATAATACTGTGAGTGTGACTTCACCTGGAACCTGTTCAAGTTTCAAGTATTGGGGTGGTGAATATACTTGTCCTGCAGTAAGCGTTTTCCGTTCAGGAGTAACACTATACGATAATCAGTTTAGCCTAGGTGGAGATGCTGATGGAATCAGAGCAATAGGTGGGTTGATGGATGTTCAAAGGAATTTATTTGAAATTCCTGGAACCGGAGCAGTAATCCGAAATTATGATAGTGGATTTGCAAATACACAACAATATGGTTCACTTGGTTTCTTTTCATTGAATACTTGGAACGGTATTGAAACAGCCTACAATATAACCAAATCTTCTGTAACAGTTCAATCAGAGTTTATCCCAAGTGCGTCTCCTGGTGAGTTTCCGATAATACTAGATTGGCCTGATCAAGAAGCTTGGCCTGCAAACGGATTCCAAGGTGCTATAATCCCTACTCCAATTTCAGAATGTTCTAGTTGTGATAATTTAACTCCTAGGAACTTCCCATTAGCTGTCAATATGGATAATAATTCTACTGTGTTTACATTCGCTAACCTTTCAAATGTTGATACCTCTAAGATTTTTATCAAATCTCAGCCTACTCAATATGCAGTTCAAGTAAGAAGAGCTGAAATGGTAAGGTTCCAAACTTTGGTTGATGGAATGAAAGTAGATAATGCAAATGTGTTAATCGAAGATGCTTTGGGTAACGATCTATACTCTCTGTATACGGATGAAGATGGATATACTCCATGGTTTGCCTTAGCATCAGACTCACATCTTGATTTCCGAGGTCTTGCTGGAGGTGATAATCCTGATGGATTTGCAGATGATGAGTTTGAAGATTCATGTTCTGATGGAATAGACAATGATGGTGATTTAACTATTGATAACAATGACGATGATTGCGATTACAGTGCTGGAACTAGGGAACTTTCCCGTTATTACTATACCGCATATAAATTTGGCTTTGGTTATGATAGAAATGACTTTATTATTCAAGATACAACATATCAAGATGTGATAAACTTAGTTAATACTGGTCCATCTATATCAGTAATACAAGAAACCGGTCATTCATTCAGAAAAGTTGTGAATTTTACAGGATCTGCACATGACGGTCAGTTGGCTGGATTTTACGCTACAGATGAATTAGCTCAATGGGATCAAAAAGGATATATTCATTCTATTGAAGTAAGAGATCCTTTTACTAGTGAATGGACATCTGCTGGTCAGGCAGTTGATGATAGTGGAGCAGAACCTGGAGAAGTTACGCGTTTTAATCATCCATTCAATTCATGGTATTATTCATTTGATATGTCAGGATATCAAGAAACTGACTATACTTTTGAGTTTAGGTCGTTCGATGGAATCGACTACAGTCCAATTATCGCTAGGACAATTAAGTTGAATGCAGCACCGCCTGTAATTAGTGTAAGTTCTCCTAGCGATGGCTCAACTTGGTCAGATGGTACAGTGACATTCGAAGGAACTGCCTATGACCAATATGGATGCCCTATTGCCTGTAGCCAAGATGTAGGAGAAATTTATTTCTATATTAGTGGACCTAATTTCGAAGGCACAACACCGACAACTGGTGGCGCTGACTGGTCATGGACATGGGACTTTAGCGGTCAACCAAGAGTTGTTTCGGAATATACATTTACGATTTGGGCCTCAGATTCAGATTTTTGTCTTAGTGTAGTAGATGAATGTGAACCGGTCACAATGACATTGACTATTGACAACTCTAATTCTGCGCCTTTCGTAAGTTTAATGGCACCTCAGGATGGTGAAAGACTGTCAGTTTCAGATAACACAATAGAAGGGGTAGCAAGGGATAATGATGGTTCAGTATCCAGAGTTGATATTACTGTCAGAGACATTTACAATGGAGATATCATTGTTCATCAACAATCAGTTTCCGATTTCGAAACCAATGGTGCATGGTCTACAACTTGGGACCCAACAATTTTACAACATGACTTCGAATATGAGATTGATGTCCAATCATACGATGGATACGATTACAGTGACATGACTACAATATCAATAATTGCTGATAATCCTTCTGATGCAGGTAATAATCAACCAGTTTTCAATTCAGAAAATTGGTTACAAGAAATAACCCTTTACTGTGAAATTGAGTCACAATCACAAGATAGGTGCACTAAGGCTGAGATAGATCTTAATCAATTCTTTACAGAAATTGACGACGGACAAGATCTAATTTTATCTGTCTTTGATTCCGAAGCAAGTTCTGATGATAACTTTGCATTAGTAATTAATGTAGGTCAGGATGGAATCGCCATCTATGATCCAATTTCAATGTTCTTCTACGACCCTAACATGGAAGCATGGACATTAGAAAATGTGATATTCGTAGCTACTGATCCTTTTGGTTCTAAAGAAATTTCATTAGATGTTACTTTCACAGTCATTCCAATAAGTTTCCAAATCGATGTACCTGATATTACAGTACTTAAAGACGGAGAAAGCGTTACATTTTCTGGTGTAGGATTACCCGGGAAGACAGTTACTGCATTGATCAATAAGGTACCTGCGAACAATACTGTTGTAAATAGTGACTCTACATGGTCCTTAGAAATCCCATCCTCTCGATTTGACGATGGCCCGGTTACGCCAGACTTCAGATATGTGGGTTCCGACTATTCTAGTGGTGTCCAAATTTCAGTAGGCGCAGCAGATGATGGAATGTCTATGTTAATGATTGGATTAATTTCAATAGTTATTTTATCTCTTCTAGGAGGTGCATTTGTATATTTCTTTGTGGAAATTGAAGATGATGATGGTGATGACAGCTCTTCTATTGAATCCTCAGAGTCTATTAGTTCTAGTGTCGAAGAATCTACAGAGGGATGGATTTGGGACGATGAATCAAATGAATGGATTGAAGACCCAAATTATTAATTTTGATGACTTAAGTCAGAGACTTCACCACCGAAACTTCTTGTATTGATTCAGATTGCTGTACTAATATGAGCAACATGGCAGTGCCAAGGCCCGGCGTCCAAGAGAGGATATTATTACACCTCAGGGACTATGTTGAACATGCAGGAAGAGTCGAAGTACCATTTGCATTATCACAAATGGGTATTGCTAACTCGGTAGCAATAGCGAGATCAAATGTTCCTAGAGCAATTTCTGGTATGAGGGAACAGGGTCTTCTAATAGAAAGACAGGCCCATGTGACAGGAGTTTCCCGTAAGAGAAAAGCGTATTTTCTTACAGATGATGGAATAAAAGTTGCTAATAGCATATGGGAAAAACTAAGTACTCAAAATGTGAGACTGAAATTTCCTGATGGGAGTTCAAAAAGTGTACCTTTAATTAATGCTCTTGAGTTGACAGATTTACCATTAAGACATGTAGATATTTTGAGATATATAGATGACAGTGGCAATTTAGATTTATCAGTTCTTTCAGCAGAATTAATTGAGAGAGATTTATCTAAACATATTGAGAAACAATTAGTGACCTCTTTCAATGACTTACCGAGGACTAGAAAATTTTTCGGCAGAGAAAAAGAAGTTGATGACATGGTTAATCTTCTCGAAAAAAGATCTTCTTCGATATTAGTTCCAGGAATTGCAGGTATTGGAAAAACTGCTCTTGCTGGTAAAATTCTTGAGAGATTCACCCATGAAAGAAATTTACTATATCATCGATGCCAAGATTGGGAAGGTTCTAGGGCATTCCTAGAGGCTACGGCAGAATGGCAAGCAACGATGGGTAATAATGGTCTTTCAGATTACTTAGCTGCCACACCAATACCACAGTCCAATGTTACAATTGATTTAATCCTTGAAGGGCTTAAGAATTCTCCAAGTTTAATAGTAATTGATGATTTGCATAAAGTTGGTGATGAAACACTAATTACTATTTTGAGAGGAATAGCGACAAGAATCCCCAGTCTCAATCAAGTAGGTGTAATTATGTTCTCAAGATCTTTTAGAATGGTTGTACCAGAGAAAGATTCTGAAGGAAAAATACTCACTCTAGTCATGCCTCTTGAAGGTTTAGATAAAGAATCAAGTAAACAGATTCTTTCAGCTATGCCTGATTTGGACGCCCCCCAATTCCTTCATATTTATTCACTTTCTAGAGGTCACCCTCTCGTTTTAGAATTGATAAATAGAGGTAGTGTAGGGGGAACTTTCCATGCAACATTAGAAACATTTGTCGAGAAAGAAATCTTTAGTAGGTTATCTGGTCCACAAAAGAGACTTCTTGGTGCTATTGCAGTTTTCCGTGAACCAATGCCTCTAACTGCATTGAGCGATCTTGATGCAGCGATTGATCTTTTAGATGATTTAGTTGAAAAAGGACTAGCAAGGCAGGCTGACAGCGAAAATTATGATGTTCATGATTTAGTTAGAGAATTTTTAGTACTCTCAATGGAACAAAATTTACGTCATGAGTTGCATAACAATGCAGTGAATTGGTACCGAAATCGCAAAGCAAGTCCTACTGATAGGATAGAATTTATCCACCATTTACATAATTCTGAACAAATAGAAGAGTTAGCAAAAGTTCTCTCTTTAGAAGGGCCAAATCTGGTACAATCAGGGCATACAGAACTTTTAGGAATTTTGAGGTCTTTAGATAGGGAAGGTTTCGATTCTATATCGTGGGGAATTGTTAGAGAACTCAGAGGAGATATTCTATCAATTCAGGGTCATTGGGATGCTGCAGAGAAAGAATATGATTCAGCAATACCTATAGCGCGTAAAAATAAACAGAACAAGGAATTAGCTAGGTTGTTATCTTCTAGAGCAGATATTGCTGTTAAAAGAGGCGCAATGGATGACGCACTGGAGTTACATAGGCAGGCATTAGAAATTCAAATTAAGACTAGGGATGCAGTATCTGCAGCACGTTCTTACAATAACATGGGTTATATTTTTCGTCGCCGAAGAGATAATAGGCACGCCTTAGAAGTATATGGTAACGTTGAAGAATTATTGGAATCAGAAAACAATCCTGAATTATGCGATTCAAGAATTCGTCTTGCATCAGCATTTTTAGAGATGGGTGAATTAGATCGTGCTCGTGACCACGCAATGCTAGCTCATGAAGAAACCAAGGACAATGGTCAAGAAACTCTTCACGCTAGGGCAAGAGCAGTATTAGGAAGATATTATGCGAAAATTAAGGATAATGATTTAGCAATGTTACATTACTCTGGTGCATTAGAAATTCTATCTGAACAGGCTGACCCTCATAGTGCAGTTGAAGTTGAAATGCTATTAGGTCAAGTATTAAGCGATGCGGGTAGAAAAGAGGAAGCCTCTGAACATTATTTAGAAGGACTGGCTCTAGCAGAAGCAAATGATTTCCGACATCTCAAGGGTGAGTTACTTGCCCGTCTTGGAGAAGTTGAGACCGATCGTTCTCAAAGAATGGAATATCTTCAGAAAGCACTTTCAGTGTTCCGGGAACTTGGTGCAAACGATCGTATGAAGGAAGTTCAAAATTCTGTCCATAGAGTTGTTATGGGTCATTAATTTCCTTATTTATCCGACTGCTGATTTTTTCACCACCAATCATAATTTTAAATTCAGGGCCTGACTGCTCAGAAATGAAAATCATTCCTTTGAATTCATCACCAATTCTCATTAAAACCTCGCTTTCAGCAAGATGTGGTGCATTATTTTTATCTGAAAGATGACATAAAACAATCGTTCTAAGTTGAGGATTCATAATCTCGTTCAAAATTTCTGCTGTCTGACTATTGGATAAGTGACCTCCTCTACCAGTAATTCTTCTTTTTAGCGAATCAGGATAGGGTCCTTGCATTAATTTTTGATGATCATAATTTGCCTCAATTGAAATATGAACACATCCTTTTAGATGCCTTTTTAATTCTACAGTAGCCTCTCCTAGATCTGTGACAAATCCTGCTCTATTTCCGTCTCCATTACTTACAATCAATGCAATATTCTCTGCATCATCATGTGGAATTGGTATTGGAAGAACACTAATTTCATTATTGATATCTATTCGTTCTAAATTACCAAATGTTTTACAATCTGACATAGGGTTCCAACCCATTTTGATTGCAGTTTCAATATTGCAATAAAGATTTGAACCCCATTTTTGTGATGCTTTCAGTGCGGATTTTGAATGGTCTCCATGATGATGAGTGATGAAAATTGCATCGATAGAACTTGGTTCAATTTTTATTGTCGTTAGTCTCTTTTCAGTTTGTTTCAATGAGAAACCACAATCAATTAGCACTTTACAACTATCCGATTCTAGTAGAGTGGAGTTGCCCCTGCTACCTGAACCTAAATGAGTAATCTGTAGCCCCATATCAATCATCTCTTGAGCGTACGTTTAGTCCTTCAATTAATCTGTTTCAATTAACAGAAATTTCGATTTTACATACCATTTCTATATCACCAGAATACATCAATCATGTGTATTTGTCCGAACGACGCTCCATCATGGTCATAAATACATGAAAGTCGCTAAGGGTAGTTAAGACGAGGTGATAGCATGAGGCGTAAACAAACAGCACTCCTAATGACAGTTCTAATCCTTTCAAGTTTAGCCTTCGTTTCTCAAACTCGGCCGCAAGCGCCGGTAGAAAATGTCGACCCTGGTGAAGCAGCAGGAGGTGGTCCTCCTGTAACTGATGAAGACGGAGATAAGATACCTGATTTCCATGAAGAAATATTATTTGGAGAAGATATTATCATTGACTTAGGGACAGAAATAATTAGTATATCTGGGCTTGATTCAAGAAATGGTACCGATAATATGTCTGATCATGATAATGATGGTGCCAGTGCTCTTCTTGAGTATTGCTGGCCATATACTTTGGATAGATGTTTTACAGATAGAGTATCGTTAACAGGTAAACCTGGAGATTTAACTGATTCAGGAATTAGAGAATGGCTCGATCCGAGAGTAGCAGATACTGATGGCGATGGTTTACCAGATGGCTATGAAATTTATATGTGTACTGAAGGAGGTCTTGGTTATCTCAATACGACAAATGCATGGACATGTCTTTGGTTCGACCCGTTAGATCCCAGCGATATGTGGGAGGACATTGATAGATGTGCTGATTTTACATTCGGTTGTGGCGATGGTTTCGATGTAGATCGTAATGGTATAATAGATGATACTGAGAAGTATACCAATACTGAAGAATATCTCTTTGGCACTCCGGATAATTGGGTTACTGAGAGGGATGGTTTGTGGTGTTTTGGTGAGATTAATCTATTAAATTCTGACTCTTGTCAGAAAATAGTAGAGAGGCAAACTGGAGATGGATGGCTTGGTAGTGATCCTACTGAATCAGATTCTGATTATTATTCTTGGGCCGAAATTATTTCTGTAGGTTTAGCTGTCCCCGGTGATGGAATCCCCGATGGATGGGAAGTGCACTATGGTCTTGACCCAAGGAATGCTAGTGATGCAATAATAGATTCCGATTCTGATGGTTGGGACCTTGATAGAGATGGATATATTATTCCCGATACTTCTGTAGCAACATCTAGTTGGGGAGAATCATTTAGTAACTATGAAGAGTATATGATATTTTATGACCAAGGAGTTTCAGTGACTCCAGGCTTAAGAAGTATAGACCTATCAAACTCTGATGATAGTTTCTCTACATACGATCAGTCAACTTCTCCGCAATTAGTTGATGCAGCGGTACATACTATTATTTCAGATAATCAGAGAGATAGGTTACTTGTAGGTTCAGAATTTGGAATCACTATTTTAGACCCTTTCAACGATATATCTACTATGATTGAGTTTCCATCTGGTATAGTTTTGAATTCAATGATGGATTGGTCGGATGGTGATGACGACTATCTGGTATTATTGACTAATAAAGGGATAACAATAGTAGAAGTACAGAATGGAGTTCCACAAATAGAATCATCGTCTTTTGAGGAATCTGAATCTAGTATTTCTATCGGTTCGATGAATGAGATGGTTGTACTTAGAACAGGTAGTGGGAACTTGGACGTAATGATTTTCTCAGGACAAGATGTTTGGACAGCATCGATATCAGGTCAATCGATAAATTCTCTAATCTACCTTGATTCAATATCTGAGATTTTATCAAATAATGCAGCTAATGTCAATACTGCATTGCACATGGAGATGAATGGTCGTGGACCTTTACTTCTGATTGGAACTGACGGCGGATTAATGGCTTGGAATACTACAGATGGTTCTGATTCAGTAGGTACTCCTTGGTGGATTTTCAACAGAGAAAATGCCGAGAATTTTGTTCAAAAAGCAGATTTACTTAATGTTTCAAAATCTGCTATAGTTAATATTTTACAACCTGCAGGGCCTAAAGACTCATCAGGAAATTTTGAATTAATCACAGGTGCATGGATTGGTACATCTGGTGGCTTACATTTGATTGATATTGATAAATTAATTTCAATGCCACTAACAGCTTTTGATTCAGAGAGGATGTGGAATCAGGAAAATTGGCTATCTGGCTCAAATGATGTCAATTCAATACATACATTCGACAATCAAGTAATTGTCGGTTCTAAAGATGGTACTTGGGTTCTTGAGGGGGGTTATCAGGGAGTAACTGGAATGTCTGATAATCAAACATTCCTTCCAGGATTGGTTAGTTCATTAACTACATTAGAGTCTTCTGAATCAATTATCTTGTTTGCAGGTATTTCTCCTGGAAATTACATGAATATAATGCCAATTGACCCACAGTCAACTGATTCAGATCTTGATGGGATGCCTGATGGTTGGGAATTTATTCATGGTCTCGATCCAACCGATCCATACGATAGAGATAGAGATGCAGATGCAGATGGAATTTTTTATGATCCTGAGTTCGGTGAGGGAATTGACAGGAGTTGGACCAATCTAGATGAATTCAGATTTATAACTAACTCTGAAAATGGTTTCAATGGAACGGATCCCAGAAATACTGATACTGACGGAGATGGACTCACAGATGGTGAAGAATATTGGGGATGGTTTACAGAATCTACTAACTTTGATTGCCATTACTTAAATCAGGAATATATTTGTGATGAAGGAACTGGTTCTGAAGCGTTATCAGTTCATCTTGAGGGATGGCTGGGTTCTGGAGCTGGCGGAGGAACCGATGGCCCTACTGATCCAACTGATACCGACTCTGATGGCGATGGTATGCCAGATGGATGGGAAATTGAGAATCGAAGATGGATTGGAGATGTTTACAATGGAGGTAATTTATGGACATTAGACCCAAGAAATCCCAATGATGCTGACGAGGACGCAGATAACGATGGGCTTTCTAATCTATGTGAATATAAGTGGTCAAATTTACTTCAATCGGTAATTAATGAAGGTTTACCCTCTCACGGTGAAAGTTCAGATGCTGCACTAAATTGGACCGCAACAGATCCAAACAATGTCGATTCTGACGGAGATACATTACCAGACGGTTGGGAAGCAAGATACTCTTGCTCTTGGTCTGTTGATGCAGCTGGATTGAATCCATTGAATGGGTCTGATTCTTTGAATAACCCTGATGGAGATGGATATGATGTCAATCATAATGGTATCTTAGAACTCGAAGAGAGACTTGTAAATTGGATGGAATTCCATTTGAAATCTGAAATAATCTTTTCTGACAGTACTGACAATGGAATCCCATTCCCTGAGAATTTCACTACATTATTGTTCAATGATACATGGGAAGATTTTGCTGGTGGTTCATTTGGTAAGTATGCTAGTAATTCTTACAATAATCTAATCAATGCTACTTCAGATATAGATCTTGGTTCTGGGAATCCACTCAGTTCAGATTCAGATCAAGACGGAATGCCTGATGGCTGGGAGATTTTCCATGCTAGGTGGAGTCTTTTCGATAGTGCTTGGACTCTCAATCCAGTCAATGAAAATGATCGTATTGGCGACCCAGATGGAGATGGAATGAATAATTGGGAAGAATACAATGTAATCTCTAGTAATTTTTCAGAGATAGATTCTCTAATTACTGTTCCACAATTCTATCTTCTTTACTTTGGAGGGGAATATCTTCCTAACCCTTGGTTATCTGCGGAATCATCCAGTTCCTTTGGTTCATTTTTATCACCTGAACAAATAAATCTAACCGGCTTTACTGCAGACCCTAATAATCCCGATACAGACTCTGATGGTTTACTTGATGGTATGGAATTAATTTTTACAAGATGGAACTCAACAGATGAAGTTTGGACCCTAAATCCTCTTGTTCCAAATGACGGTAATTATGACTCAGATAATGACGGCATCTCAGATCAAATAGAACTAAATTTAACATTAAATAATCCATTTAATGGAGGACTTTCTCCTCCTGATGCCCCTCGACTTTGGGAAGAAGCAGAATATCTTGACCCCTCCGAGGCTGAAAATAGAGTATACAGGATTTTATTCAATAAAGAAGGAAGAGCTCAACTTGCACTTCAGCAGTTTACAGATTGGCAAGGCGGAGCTACTGCAAAACCTCTATTACAAGCATTATTCGGTGTTTCAGACCCTACTACTCAAGATACAGATAGAGATGGAATGAGTGATGGTTACGAATATTGGTTCACTGAATGGAATCTTGAAGATAATCGATGGGAGATGAATCTTCTTACTGGAACTGATATTTCTGTCGATAGTGATGATGATTCATATGATTGTAATGGAGATGGAATAATATCTCCATCTGAATCTTTTGATAATTTGGCTGAGTTTGAGTCCAGAGTATACGGTAAAAAATTAGCAATAGACAGTATCCCTAATGGAACAGGCTTAGTTTCATATGGTGCAGACACAATAAATGCATATATGGATGAAGAATCAATGAGCTATTCTTTAGCTTTGAGTCAATTATATGTTACGTTCTCTACAAAATCTATTCCATCTTTCGAGAAATCTGGATTGATTAATCAAATTAATCCAGATAACTTCAATATTAGTTTGGCTGGAATTAGTGATCCTACCGATTCAGATTCTGATAGGGATGGGATGCCTGATGGCTGGGAATATTGTTTCTCAATCTATGGGCAATTCTTACCTGTTAACGACTATAGGTGGTCAATGAATCCAATAAATCCACTTGATGTAAATTATGATCCTGATGAAGATGGTTGGTACGATAGGCAATGGGAAGATGCCCCCGCAATTCAAGGGAAATGGGAAAACAGGCAATTTACTTCCGCAAATGTAGAAGATCAAATTAGTAATGGGCTCGTTCCTCTGTTCTTTAGCAACATTATGGAATATGAAAATGGAACATTGCCTTTAGATTCTGATTCAGACGATGACTCTATGGTTATGAAACCAGTATTCACTAATGGGGAAGTCACAGATTACATTCAAGATATGAATCTAAGTGATGGTAGAGAAGTTTTCAAATACGGTACTAATCCTTTAGATAACGATACAGATGGAGATATGATGCCTGATTTCTATGAATATTATAGAGGTTGGAACGAAACGAATGACAACTGGTCATCTTATCTTAAAATTCAAGTTCAATGGGAACAGATTTCTGCAAATAATTTGAAACCAGTTCAGATTTCTAATAATGTAATTTCAAGACCGGTTCTGAATTGGGTATGGTTCACGCATGATGCAACAGATGCGAATGATGCAGGTCAGGACGCAGACAATGATGGTGGATGGGACTGTTCTGGAGGAAATTGTGTCTATCAACCGTACAATAATTTCCAAGAGTATTATGGAGTTGTCAACGCTTCATTATCTTCACCTACATTGGTACGGCAATCTTTGCTGAATGACTGTTCTGGAAATTATGTAGAAGAATGGTGGCAACTTAGAGAATCTTTGTTAGGCACTTGCTCAGGATCGTCTGCTCTAACTTCAAATTATTTTAGAATGTATAAGATAAATAATAACGATCAACTCTTTGCTTTGATAGTCGATGATAATGATTTAGATTATCAGTATTTAGATACTTCTGACGATGAAAATCTGTGTAATGGCGGTTGGGCCGACTCCTATCAGAGGTTTGCAGGAGATCAGTACCATTTCCCAAATATTGGACTCGGTGAATATGTATACGGATGGTGGATTTTAGATATTGATGGTGATCAGATAGCAGATGGTACCGATCCAACCAAATGGGATACCGATGGAGATTGGCTAAATGACTTCTTTGAAATTGAAGATGACATGTTAGATGGTGTTCGTGGTAATAGTGCATCACCAATTAGATATGATGACAGAACTACTACATGATATTCATTGCATTAATTTGCTGATGTACTTTCGGTTAACTCATGGACGGCGAAGGGGAGATGCCATCTCCAACTGATTCTATGGATGAGAAACTACTTTTTCTTCAAGAGAATCTATCTAATTTTGTAAAGCAGTATAATCTTCCAATTATTGAATCTGCATTAGTCATATCAAAATATATCAATATTCTTCTAAATGAATTAGAGAAAAAAGCATCACTTGAAGGCGAAATCTTACCTCTAGAAATAACCCAGCCATGGCCTGTAACAGGAGAGTTCAAAACTCCAAAAATAGAGGATTTTCCATTAGATAAACTAATGCAAAATATAGATCAGGACCGCATGGATATTTTTGATACAATTATTAGAACTATAATTAATGGCTCAGAAATTCCATTTGTTAATTCTATAATGATATTGAGAGACTGGGAAAAGGTAATCAGAACCCAATTAGTAAAATCTACGAGTCCAGGCCATCTATTCAGTCCATTAGAATTAGATGAGAATTTTTAATCATTCATTTTCGGCTTTAGCAACTATTCTACTGGAAACAAAAAATGCATCTCCAATGGACCAAACATATAGTAGAAACCACAAAATCACCGTGAAGAGTAATGGCAACTGTATCAAGAACCAACTATTTGCTTTCTCATGTTGCCGATTAAAATGCTGACCTAAGAAAATGAATGGTATAAGCGCTAGAATAATTGAGAATAAAGGTCTCAAGGTGCCCCAGGGGCCAATTCCTCCATTGAGTTCACTCCATATTACTCCAATGACACCTAATCTACTTACTTTTTCTAGCTCTTCGTCTTCTGCAAAGTTGACAACAAGCTCCTCTGCCATGTATGTCCTAAGAATACCTGAATGATGAATATAGCGATTGTATGTATGGGAAAACACCAACTATCTCCTACTTATGCAATTATCATGGATGTTACCAGTGTGTTAATTACAGGCTATCCAAAATTCTCTAATTTCGAATATAATGTATCTGAAAAGATATTATTATTACTAAAAGAAATAGATTTTGGTAAAATCAAAATTTCCACAGAATTATTAACAGTTGATGAATTTGGTAGTAAGTTTACTGCTAATAAAATTAAATCAGGTGAAACTTTTGATGTGATAATTCACTTAGGATTTTCCTCTAAATCTTCAAAAATTCGATTTGAAAAGTATGCGTATAATGAGTATAAAATGACAAAATCTGATAATTCCGGACGTTGTATATCCAATGGGAAAATAATAGACAATGAAAAGAGAAGGCACCAAACAAATATTGATTTCTCCCCTCTTATTTATGAATTTGAAAAAGAATCTCATATAGAATGGAGTGAAGATCCTGGGCGCTATATATGTAATGAAACGTACTTTAACACACTAAATGCCATTAGTGAA
>DAFS01000057.1:77212-81878 GCA_002495525.1 Euryarchaeota archaeon UBA89
TTAATTCTAGATATTTCAAAACAAATTAAAATTATTACGCGCTTGATTAAATGTATGACTAAGCCTTATGTAGAAGTGGTCGGAGGTCTAATATTTGATGGGAAAAATAGAATTTTATCTTGCCGTCGTCCGAAAGAAAAATCATGGGCCTCATGGTGGGAATTTCCTGGAGGTAAAATTGAGTTTAGAGAAACTCCTCAAATTGCATTATCAAGAGAATTAAAAGAAGAGCTTTCGCTCAATGTAACTCCATCAAAGATAATTACTGAGCAATTTTTCAATTATGAAGACAAATATGTAAAATTAATACTTTTGAATTGTGGAATTATCGAAGAGGATAGAATCAAATTATTAGAGCATGATGAAATGAAATGGTTATCAAAAGAGGAATTATTTGATGTAAATTGGTTACCAGCCGACTTACCAATAGTGGAAAAATGGTTTATAGAAGGTATTCCTAATCCTCATCAATATTGATTGTTGGGTTTCCTCTTCTATCAAACCATTCTGTTGGTTCACCGTCTCTTTTCATAGCCAATTCATCACCTGAAAATCTTGGAAACTCATTTCTTCCTTCATGCCAGGTTTGTTGTTCTAACCAAATATCTACATCTTCACCAAAAATATCAATCTTAATCATGCCTCCAAGTGTACCTTCATCTACAACAAAAGAAACTTTACCCGAGATAGCAGCTTGTCTTGAGATGTAAAAATAGGTGGAATCATTATCTGAATTTAAAGTCATGACATCTAGGGCAGTATCCAATATTCTTTGTATTCTGATTTGATTTAATAAAATATCAAGATTCGATGAAGTTCCGTGAATTGTACATTCTATATTTTTTGTTGGAAATTGACCTTTTTCAGGTAATTTATTGATTTCACAATCCGGAAAAAATATTTTTATTGATTTCATAATCTTCTCAGCATCTTCGAATGGTTGAACTATTGATGAGATTCTAATCATTGGTTCCATGAATCCCCGTCTAACCCAACAGTGATGAGTTCTCTGTATGAATAATCTCCCACTAACACGAATGATTGAAATTGAATAGTTGCTGAGATGCATCATGGCAGAGCGCTCTAGTACCATCTCCGGAGCGTTATTATTGACACCAACACTTTGTATTGTTGCATTAAGATATGGGCTTCCTAGAATCAACGAAGTAATTTCAAACGATATAATTATTGAAATTTCGATTCACACCATCGCAATTATTTTTGGATTGGTTATGTTTTCTAGATATAGGGTAGTTGAAGATCATGAATATCATCGTTCTGCAACAATCAAAAGACTTCGTAAATCATATTCTCAAGAGGATAAAGGGTTATGGGATAAATCTGAAATTGCTATTAAAAAACTTGAAGAAAAATCGTCTGAACAAGTAAAGGGCCGTAAAGGCGCATTAATCCAAGCTAAGATGTCAGGGAACATAGGTTCATTGAATGCAGAATCATCAGAGGATGAAGTCGATGCAAATGAAGAAATCGAAGTAGTCACTCATCATAAGAATATAGGCACGTTTATCGATGAAGCAATAATAGGGGAAAATAAGAGTGAATCATCTAAATCATTTTTATCTAAGAAATTAGAAAAATCGGCTCTCAAGAGATTGGAGAAGAAAAGACTCAAGGCTGCCAAAAAAGAAATTAAAAAATCAAATAGTAAGCCTAAAGTAAAGGGATATACTCAAAGTGATGAAAATCAATGGGATGTCTCTTCAAAAACACAATTGTCACCAACAGTTGCTTCGTGCAAAGAATGCGGCACACTAAATAATTCAAATAATCCTTATTGTACCTCATGTGGAACATACTTATCGTGATAAAAGAATAATTTAATAGGGAACCGATTAAAAAATAAATTTAGGTGATTTCATGGCGTCAAAAAGAGATTATTATGAGGTTCTTGAAATAAAAAGAGATGCCAGCCAATCAGAAATTAAGAAATCATTTCGCAGTTTAGCGAGAAAATTTCATCCTGATAAGAACCCTAATGACCCAGAATCAGAATTGAAATTTAAAGAAGTTCAAGAAGCTTATGCGATTCTTTCAGATCCTAGTCAAAAGAGAAAATATGACACTTATGGTCATAATGGGCCGGGAGGTTCACCATTTGGTCCCGGGGGCTTCCAAGGTGTGAATATTAGTGTCGAAGATTTATTTGGAGGAGGTTTCGAGAGTGTTTTCAGTTCAATCTTTGGTTCATCTAGTCCAAGAAGAAATAAGCGACAAAGAGGATCTGATTTACTTGTAAGTCATTCAATCCCATTTGAGGCTTTAATGAATGGGTGTGAAGAATCATTAGAATTCGAGGTGTTAAAAACTTGTAAAGACTGTAATGGGCTTGGTTCTAAAAATATAGACGATGTTCGGGAATGCCCTGCCTGTGATGGTCGTGGACGTATTCAAAGAATTGAAAGATTAGGGCCATTTACTCAACAAGTAGTTAGCGATTGCCCATCATGTAAAGGCGAGGGGAAAATTATTCAGAACCCTTGCCCCACTTGTAGTGGTGAAGGTCGTGCTAGTCAAACTAAGAAAGTACAATTTTCAGTTCCACCTGGTATAGAAAATGGTCAAAGACTCAGAATGTCAGGTTACGGAGAATCATCTAAATCGGTTAATGGCGATGCAGGTCACCTATACATCGAAATAGACGTTCAAGAACATGAATGGTTTGAAAGAGATGGTGCTGATTTACTGATGGCGCTGCCTCTTAATTATACAGATTTGATACTTGGAACTACTGTAGAAATTCCTCATATAGACGGTGAGATTCTAAAAATCAAAATTCCATCAGGGTCAAAACCTGGTGAAACAATATCCGTTAAAGGACGTGGTTTACCAAGTAACCGAACACGTAACAGTCGCGGTTCTATCATGGTACTTTTGAAATTAGACATTCCTAAGAAAATCTCTAGAAATTTTAAGAAAAAACTGATTGACATAAGAGATGAAATGAGCTATTCCAATGAAGAACTTGAAGAAAAAATTCGTAAAGAAGCTAGGTCAAGACGCAATGGTTAATTCCATTTAATAATCTTATTCGGCGTCGCTGCCAATGGTTCTCCTTCAACTAGTCC
This sequence comes from Euryarchaeota archaeon UBA89, assembly GCA_002495525.1. Lineage (GTDB taxonomy): Archaea > Thermoplasmatota > Poseidoniia > Poseidoniales > Thalassarchaeaceae > MGIIb-O2. The sequence continues at coordinate 80,299 of DAFS01000057.1, forward strand.
TGATAATTCCAAAGATAGATTTGCAGATTCCCCATCTAACGCAATCCTAAGGAATATTTGTGATTTTTTAGATAGAGTATCTAGGAATATCTCATCTTCCTTTGAGATATAATTCGGAGAGACATCTATGATTGAGAGTTTATTCCCTTCTGGAAAATTTAGTCTGATAGATGCAACTTCCCAATCCCAATCAGAAGTTTTTAAACCCAAAAGAAGATTTTTATTATCTTCAGAAATCTTCCAAGCGCAAATTTCAATTTGCTCAGTTAAATGCCTTAATTCTGGTAGACCCCATATCTCATTAATTGAGCTCCAGGGGCTTTCACCCAACTGTATTAAAGCAGAATCTAATATCCCCTGAGTTTCATTATTTTCTGACATTTGTTTAGATATTCTTTCTCTAATTCTAATTAATTTTTTTCTCTCATGTTTTTGTATTTCTATCGAACCATCACCACGTCGTAAAATCATACTTCTATTCCAGAATAAAACTATCATAAGAGGACTCAACATCAAAAATCCAATCAATATATAGAAATTATTGAACATCCAAGAAAGATCCTCATAATCTTCAATTTCGGGAGCCTCATATTCTCCGAGGTATTCCAATTTAAACGTATAATCGATTTCAACATTTTCAGCGGCTCTTCTTTCTATTCTTAGAGAATGATTCCCGTAAGGTAAAACAATCACCTGTCCATTAGAGGTATTTACAAGGGCGCCATTATTTTGATTAATCTCCTGTATAGTATAGTTCACTTCAGATTTAATTATTTCATTCAGATAAATTCTTGAACCATTATCATCTAAAATTCTTATTTTGAATATATCTATATTGTCTCCACTGTGAAGGCTTCCCGAAATCTCAGAATCTAATCCTGCTTTATTCCATCTTTCATCCGGCACATCAATCCACTTAGACTCCGGTGCATCAGAAAATTCCATACCATCCAAAGCTCTCAGAGGGTTAAATGAAATATTCCATCTTGTCGTTTCACTGGACTTAATCCAAATTTCCAGAGAAAATGTATTTCCATTGGATTCTATTATTTCGGGGCATTGTCCGTTTACTAAAGAGATATTTTCTTTATTATCGTTGTAGTCTACCAAAAATAGTTGAAATATAATTTCTTCGTTGGTAGCGCTGCAAATCAGTGATATCTTCATATCTGCACCCATTCTAAATAAGATTGAATCTCCATTAAAATCAGATTTAGCAATATATGATTCGTATTGCCAAGAAGTTTCATATGTCAATGGTTCTCCATGATTCCAAGGGACCTGTAATTCTTCTCCATTTCCAAATTCATTACTTTGATTATTTCTATATAATTCAAATTTATATGGTTGTACTTCTTTATCAGAGGTAGAAATAATTCTAATCCATAATTCACTTTCTTTTGGGTATTCAACAAAATTTTCATTCTCGCTTAAGTCATTTGAAACAAGTTCTTTAATACTATCATTACGATGCCAAATTTCAATTTTTAAATCATTATCACCAGTAATCTCGGAGATTACAATAATATCGCCAGGTTCTCCAAAAATTTGCATAGAATCTTTGTCAGAATGATTGTCTA
>DAFS01000031.1 GCA_002495525.1 Euryarchaeota archaeon UBA89
TCCCTGCTCAAGATTATGGATTAGAGCAGGTAATTCGTATTGGGCACATGAGCGGCCGCTCAAATATTACATGGTGGCTCAGCAAAAATAATTATCAGATTACAGATGAATTAGTGGCTTATCTTTTCGATTTAGCCAAACAGCAAAGGAAATTAATGGACGATGAAGAAGTTCATTCAGCAATAAAAAATTGGCAGAAGTAACGACTTATTGTTAATGCATGATTAACGAATACCTAAAACCCCTATTAACATGACAAGGGTATGCGAACTACAATATTTGCGGTTTTTATATTAGTTTTCGCTCCGATTTCTGGGTTAGTTGCAGCAGATAATGAAAGTCAACAAAATCTCCTAGAAGGGGAGCAAAACCTGATACTTCCTACATATTCAGTTGCTGTACAATTGGCATTCGAGAGAGTTTCAGATTTAGAACACTATTCTACAGAAGAGTTAGACAATACCGGAGAATGGTTGATAGTTTCTGCATATAATATAGATGACCAATTGAAAATGATGCCTGAAGTAACATCTATCCAAGAGACATCTCAATTACAAGGAACATATATTTGGAATTTTGATTCATCTGAAAAAAAGATTGAGAAATTCCAAAAACTAACTGAGAATGGTGATATTGAATCTTTTTCACCTCTTATTAAGAAACAGCAAATAACACGTTCAATACCCAATGACGAGGTCTTTAATGATCAATGGCATTTACAAAATACTGGACAAACATCTGGAACATCGGGTGAAGATGCAAATGTTACTTCGGTTTGGAATTCTTACACTGGTAATGGTATTATAATCAGTGTCGTTGATGATGGATTAGACAAAGATCATCCCGACATCTCACCTAATTACTCCCCTACTCATTCCTATGACTGGTGCAATAATGATGCAGATCCTACTCCATCTAGTAATAATGGACATGGAACAGCAGCCGGAGGAGTAGCTGCTGCTGCTGGAGATAATACAATCCATGTAGCAGGTGCAGCTTATGATGCAACTCTAGCAGGTTCAACTCTAATTGCATGCTGGGCTGGAGATTCTACAGAAGCAAATGCATTATCATTCATGAATGATGAAACTCATATCTATACAAACTCTTGGGGCCCAAGTGATAACGGGCAAACATTAGATGCACCCGGACCATTAATGCTAGCAGCATTTGAAAACGATGCTTACGAGGGTAGAAACGGATTAGGAAATATCATTACTTGGGCAGCAGGTAACGGCCTTCAAAGTGATGATAATGCAAATTATGATGGATGGGCAAACAGTAGATTTACCATTGCAGTTTCTGCAATCAATCATTATGGAAAACAATCATATTATTCCGAACCAGGGGCCAGTATCTTAGTAGCAGCCCATTCAAATGGTGATGGTGAAGGTATAACTACAACTGATATTCACGATGATCCTACAATAACTTCAGATGATGCAGGCTATGATAATGGAAACGTGACAAATAGTTTTGGAGGAACTTCCAGTGCTACTCCGCTGGCTGCAGGTGTGATAGCACTGATGTTAGAAGCGAATGAAAACCTAACTTGGAGAGATGTTCAACATATTTTAGTCAACAGTGCAAGAATGAATGACCCAAATAATACAAGTTGGGAAGTTAATGATGCTGGACATAATGTATCTCATAAATATGGGTTTGGAGCAGTAGATGCCGGCGCTGCAGTCTCATTGGCTGAAAATTGGACTAATGTTGATGAAGAATTGAACCTAACATTTGGACCTTATTCACCATCATTCACTATCCCCATATCAACAAATTCTTGGAGTGAATTCGATGTTCAAATTACTGATGATATTAGCCTAGAAAGTATAGATGTAGTAGTTGATATTGACCATTCGAATAGAGGGGATTTAGATATAGTATTGCAATCACCAAATGGAACTGAGTCATGGTTGGCTGAAGAACATAATGATGGAGGTAATGACTATTCTAATTGGATGTTTAATACTGTTCATCACTGGGATGAAAGTAGCTTAGGAACTTGGAAATTGAAGATAAGAGATACTACTTCAGGCACGTCGGGGACATTAAACTCATGGCAAATGATAATCCACGGTATGAATATTGATTTAGACTATGATGATGATGGAATCTCCAACGAAAACGAAACTCTAGTCTGGGGAACGGATCCTTACAATTCAGATACTGACTCAGATGGAATAAATGATTATGATGAGATATTTGTTTATTTTACAAATGCTACAATGGCTGATACTGATTTAGATGGGTTATCAGATTCAGTTGAAATCTCAGTTCATCAAACAAATCCTAACAATGAAGATACTGACTTAGATGGATTAAACGATGGCGTAGAAATTAATCTTTGGCAAAGCAATCCATTAATTTTTGATGCAGATGAAGATTCGGATTTATATTACCATTTCAACGATTGTAACGATCAGGATGCAGAGATAAACCCTGGAAAACCAGAAAAACTAAATGGATTTGATGATAATTGTGACGATTATATTGATGAAGGATTTAACTTCACTGACAGAGATAATGATGGATTAAAAGACTGGCCAGAATATCATATACACAATACAGACTATAGAGATGCAGATACTGATGATGATGGATTAGATGATGGCTCGGAAGTTAATCTATACTCAGATTTAGGAGCAGACCCATTAATTTTCGATGAAGATTTCGATGGTGACACATGGTATTGGTTTGAAGACTGCGATGATGACAATATTCTCAGATCGCCCGGCTTACCCGAGGCTTTAGATTCAATTGACAATGACTGTGATGATGAGATTGATGAAGATTTTATAGATTTAGATACGGATTCAGATGGCCTATCAGATTACGATGAATATTATTTCATTTCTACAAATCCAAATGATGGAGACACCGATAATGATGGATTACCTGATGGGATAGAAGTAAATACATATGCTGAATTAGGTGCTAACCCTCTAGTTTTTGATGAAGATAGTGATGGCGACGGTTGGTACTGGTTCCAAGACTGTAATGATGATGATATTGAAATTTCACCCTCATTAATTGAAATGCTAGACAATAAGGACAATGATTGTGATGGAGAAATTGATGAAGATTTCTATACAATTGATTCTGACAATGATGGCCTTTCAGATTTTGAAGAGTATCACAATATAACTTCTGATTATAATGATGAAGACACAGATGGAGATGGAATTAATGATGGATTGGAAGTTCTTACCAAAATGTCAGATCCTTTGACATTTAACTTCGATAATGACAATGATAATTACTATGATTTTGAAGATTGTAATGATTTGAATTCAGAGATTAATCCCAGTTCGATAGAAGTATGGAATGGTTTAGATGATGACTGTAATGATTTAGTAGATGATAATTTGAGAAGGGAAAATCTAGTCCTTACAGTACCAAGAACCCAAATTGTTCATGAATGGGATTCTGTAAATGAAACACTGATTTTTGGTCTAAATAATATTCCTTCGCAAGTAAATACTGAAATTGTATGGCATATTGGGGATTACGATTTATCAGAAAATATCTCAAATCAAGACTCAAGACTAGTCATTAATGAATTAGAATGCGGAAAAAATAAAGATAATTTGACTTTGTTATTATGTGCAAATGGGACAAGTAGGCAACAAATTACTGCTACAATTATCGACTCTGGAGTTTCAACTGATTTCATTTGGGAAATTGACATGGTAGTTTGGATCCCTCCTCCTACATTGTTTGATGATTTAGTATCATTCTTCACTAGTGGATTAGGAATCCTATTCTTATCTGGAATGACAATCACAATTCTCCTAGCAGGTGTGTTTGTAAATCACAGAATTACACAAAAAAAACGCCTAGAAGAAGCATACACATCATACAGTATACCTTCAAGTAAAATTGAATATGACTATTCTTTTACGAAAACAGAATTGCCTTCGGCACCTGATTTATCATTATTAGAAATTCAAAACAATGCTTATGAAGAATCACTGCCAAACTTACCAGCAACAATACCAATTGTGACCATTCCAAGTAAAAAAATTGAGGATGATGTAGAATTATTAGACCTACAAGCAAGAGTCGTCGAAGAATAAAATTCATGACTCTTCTTCAGGAGATGGCTGTTCGTTTTGCCCCCATTCAGCATCTGGATTTCCACCTGACCATTCGCCCTCAACAGGAATATCTTCGACATCATCATCTTCTCTCCAGGGAGGCTCCCCATCAGAACCACTGATTATCAAACAACCTTCATCATCAAGCCTTTTTTGAAGAGTCTTTATTCCAGTTTTCATTGGTAATAAATGCCCTATCGGAGTTCCAGCTGTAACGAATGGATGAGTTGCAGTACAAATCAATAAACCTCGATTTGGAGAATAAACATCATGACTAATTCCTGGTCTTTCAGGATCAGTGATTGTGGCAACTACTTCCCCTTCATCTACGAAACTTCCCGCAGGTGCTAATATATCCAGTAAACCTCCTTGATCAGACCTAATCCAAACAGAACCAGATGCTAGAATTCTAAAATACGGCCTATTTGGGTAACCAGGAATCATTCTTAAACTTCTTAGAACATTAAGAACTCCATATATTGCTACTTGGACTGACTCAGGATCTGCCTCATTAGAACCGCCCCCTTCGTAAGTAATACAACCAATTCCTGATTTATTTGCAGCTCTTCGAAGAGAACCTTTTGGTCCTTCATTGTCTAGAATAGTTTCTATACCAAAAGATCTAGCAATTCTATTGCTCTCGGGGTGAGCTAGATTGGCCCTAATTTGAGGCATATTAGTTCTCCCTGGTGCAGCAGTGTGCAAATCAACTATATGATCAGAGGTTTGAATAATAGATTTCCAAATACGGCTTGCTATCCTAGATGTTGTATTACTTTCACTGTTACCAGGAAAATTTCTATTCAAGTCTCGACCATCAGGGAATTTTCGACTTTGACGGCGATAGCCTGGAATGTTTATTATTGGGATTATCCTTATTGTTCCCGACAACATTGAAGGATCAATTTCTTCTCCAGAACCCATGAAATTAGGACCACAAAGATATGTCAGAGCCAGAGGACCAACAAGTTCATTCCCGTGTACAGCTCCTAATATTGTCACTACAGGACCTGGCCTTGAGCCATGGATGATTGTGATTGGAATGGGCCAGGAATCTCCAATTTCCACATCTAAAAGGTTAAAATCAATTTTTCTAATACTCCCAGGTTTTATTCTTTTACGATCGAATAGATGAGTTTTTGGACCACTTTCTCTAGACCACTTTTTTGGAGAAGGTGACTTTCTCTCAAATGCCTTTTCAATCTCTTTACGACGCTTCAAAGATAACTGATTTGCTACTTTGAGAGGTTTACGACGACGCCTATTTTTGCGTGGCACTGGTGATTTTTTACTAGCCGAAGACGGCGATTTAGTATCTTCATCAGCGGTAGACAACGAACTTCGGAGGGGGTTCTTAAATTAAGATAGTCTGATGACTGATTTATCGAATAATTCAATTCCCTATACCCTCTGTGAGAAAGCATGGAGCATCAACATAGTATTTCTGTACAAGATAAATACGCACCTAATAGTATCTGTTTCGGGTGTGGTCCCGCTAATAAAAAAGGATTACAAATCAAGTCATTTAAGACTGAAAAAGGACTCAAAATGGAGTTTGAAACTAAAATTGAGCACCAAGCCTTTCCTGGAATTATTAATGGTGGAATTATTAGTACCTTGCTAGATTGTCATGGTAATTGGGCAGCGACTATGGCGTTAATGGAACGAAACGAGGAAGAAATACCTCCCTGTACAGTAACTGCAACATTTAGTTTGAAACTTAGAAGGCCGACTCCGCTTGATTCTAAATTAGAAATTACAGCTACAGTAAACGAATTAAGTGAAGATAGAGCAAATGTGGAAATGACTTTAGAAGCAAATGGGAAAATTTGTGCTACCGGAGAAGGTCTATTTGTTGCAGTGAAAGAAGGCCATCCAGCATATCACCGATGGAATTAACGACGCGGCATCCTTTAGAACGGCCGATTATGAGAATGTTTGTGGCGCACTCTGGCGGAGGCTCGGGAAAGACTATTGAACAGCTGGGGTTATCTCCAGATATAGTCAATTTATTGAGAGAAAAATGGGGTATCAAAGAATTATATCCTCCTCAACAAATAGCATTACCTCATGCACTAAATGGGAAAAATTTAATGTTAACGATTCCCACTGCTAGTGGAAAATCTCTTGTTGCACATTTGACTATTGCTCATAGATTGAAAAATGATTTGATTAATCAAAAAGCAATTTATGTAGTTCCTCTGAAGGCATTAGCTAGTGAAAAATATGATGAATTAAAAGAAGTTGCAGATGTTGTAGGGCTGAAGGTAGCATTGGCTATAGGTGATAGATCTGGAGAGATTAATTCAATAGAAGATTCAGATATATTGGTATGTACAAGTGAGAGATTAGATTCATTATTGAGAAATAAATCAAATTTAATTTCAAATATTGGAATAATTGTTAGTGATGAGTTTCATTTATTACATGACCATTCAAGGGGGCCAACATTAGAAGTATTAATTTCAAGAATAAGACATAAGAAGCCAGATACACAAATCATTGCTCTTTCGGCTACAGTTGGTAACAGTAAAGAATTAGCTAAATGGTTAGGGGCTGAATTAATTCAATCAGAATGGAGACCGGTAAGTCTTCATTCAGGAACTTTAACTGAGTTACAGGTTAAAGTCCATAGAATTGATGGAAAAGGCGATGAAAAATGGCCTGAGCCAAGAATAATAGACGGGAAAAAGGAAAAAATCTTAGAAGCCGCACTCGATGATACTATAGCAAATAATGGCCAACTATTGATTTTTGTAAATTCAAGGAAAAGTTCCCAGAAAGAAGCAAGAGAGTTATCAAAACATATATTGAATCGTGTTAAAAATGAGCCAAATTTTGATAATGGAGATAAATTTATTAATTTGAACAACATTTCAGAATCGATCAATCAAAATGAAAATTCTTCGCCTTTAGGGAAAAAATTATCCAACTCGGTAAAAGGAGGAATTGCCTTTCATCATGCAGGTTTGAGTAATCAACAGAGGAAAAAGATTGAAGAATTATTCAAAAGTGGGGATTTATTTTGTATAGTGGCAACACCAACTTTGGCACAGGGAGTGAATTTGCCTGCTAGAAGAGTAATAATTAGAGATGTCAAAAGATGGAGCACAGCGGCAAGTAGAAACATGCCAATGCCTATTATGGAAATAAAGCAAATGTTAGGAAGAGCTGGGAGACCAAAATATGACAAGAGAGGTGATGCTTGGATTATATCTAAAAATCTGGATGATGAAATAAGAAATGTAGAACATTTTTTACTAAGCGAACCTGAAGAAATAACGTCTAAGCTAGCCAATCCTAATGCTCAGACTGCAGAAGAGGACCCTGCAATGTTAACGCATGTTCTTTCGTTAATTGCCACCAGTGATATGAATGATAGAGATGCTTTAGGTAAATTCTTCAGTAAAACTTTCTTATCCACACATCTAGAATCTGAATATCTTGAAAATCAAATTGACAGAGTGATTAAATGGCTTTTTGATAATGATATGATAACTAAAGAAGGAGAATCTGAGATTGTCAAAGAGAGAATAATAAGAGAGGAAAGTGGGGTAAAATTGGACGATAATTGGGATGATGAGGTTCCAAATTGGGCAGAATCTGCGACAAAAATATCTGGAGTAAATCTTAACGACAAAAATCAAAATAAACTTTCAGATATTACACCAAGAAAAGGTCCAGCAATTTTTGGATTCAAGAAAGCAAGTAATTATGAAGTTGAGGAAATAGAAGTTCCAGATTCACCCTCAATGGTATATTCAGCTACTGCTTTAGGAATGAGGATTACTAGATTATACCTAAATCCTGTTTCAGGTAAAATACTAAAAAATGGATTGACTAATGCAATGAAAATCTTAACTGGTATAGATTTAGAGAGACAAATTTCTCCTTTTAGTCTATTACATTTAGTTACATGCACGCCAGATTTCATACCATTATGGCCCCAAAAGAAAGATTTAGAAAAGATACAAGACGCACTTTATGGGCACGAAAGAGAATTATTGACACAGAGTGTAGATTTAGATGATGAAAGAAGGATGAAGGGTGCCCTAGTTTTACAATCATGGATTGAAGAAATAAGTTTGAATGATTTAGAAATTGAATGGAATGTTCAGCCAGGTGACCTGAGAAGTAGAGTTGATCTAGCAGAATGGTTACTTTACTCCACTAGAGTAATCCTCATGGAAGATGAAGAATTATCAAGAATGGACAAGGAATCACACCGAGTATTATTCGAGGCGATAGATGAAACACATAGAAGAATAAGATATGGTTGTAAATCAGATTTAATTTCTTTAGTTTCATTAAGAGGTATAGGTAGAGTTAGAGCACGAGAAATGGTAGAAAAATTAGGAGTTGCTAATGTCAAAGATATAGCATTATTAACTGAAAATGATAAAATTAAACTTTCAGAACAAAGAGGATGGAGTATGAAATTAGTAGATAAGATAGTGAAAAATGCTCTAGAAACTAATCAACGTATGAAATGACTAGAATCATTATTGAATTAGAGCCCATCGCCATGTACAGTGATTCGAGAGCAGATGCCATGGTTTCCAGCATGGGGAATCGAATTCGATAAAGAAATAGAAGATATAAAAGAATTTTTATCTACTTTTAATCACTTAAGACCTGATGATAAATGGTTACTACTAGCATTCGAGGTTGCCGCGAGTGAAAATCACCTTTGGACTGCATGGTATTCTATGAAAAGAAATCAAATGAAAGAAAAAATGATTGCAAATAGCCCGGAAGCTGAATTTCTAAGAATTATTGCTGGGACACATCAGGTAAGAATAGCATTCGAAAATGCTGGAATTAGAAATATGGATCAAAGTGCATGGATAATAAGACTACCAGATGTAGAAATAAATTCAAATATTAATCTTAATTATATCAACCGTGAGACATATAATAATCATGAATTAGAAGCAAATAATTTGATTGAGCGGATGAATGGTTCATTAATTACGCAAAGGCCAAGCCCTACTTTAGAAGGACTCAAAAGAATAATTTATGAAAATGAGATTGACCAAGAGAAGTCACTAGAAGAATATTATCTACTACATCTAATTTCATCAAATGTATAATATAAAAGAAGTTTTTAGAGGGACAAACTGATATGTAAAATACCTGAGCAGCGATTAGGGATCTCATGGCGAAGTACTATGGCTACGGAAATTGCTCTCAATGTGGAATAATTTGTACTCCAGGAAACTACCTTGATTACAAAGGAAAAAGATTCTGTACTGCTTGTTGGATTGAAAATGAGAACCCTGCCCATCCAGACTTAGAGGCAATAAAGCAGAAAGTCGAAACTGCAGTTTCTGTCTGGAAACTTGCTAAGTATTCAAAAGATGAATATCACCTACCAGTCGGTCCAAAATCTATCAATAAGAGGTGATAATATGCCATTTATACCCGATAATTTCGATGCATCGAAATGGGAAAATATTGAACCATATGTTAATGATTTAATCAATAGAGAACTGAGTTGTTCAAGTTGTCTGGAAAGTTTAATATCTGATTCTTCAAATCTTGGCGAACATATATCAGAGACTGGAGCCTTACTCTACATTGGCATGACTTGCGATACTGAGAATGAAAATAAGAAAAATGACTTTTTATATTTTGTAGAAAATATTAGACCTAAACTTTCTAAATTTTCTGATGCACTTAACAGAAGAATTGCTGAACATCCATCGATAGGAAATTTACCAGAGAGATATGATCTAATGAAAAGGGGTATAATTTCAGATATCGAGATATTTAGGTCAGAAAATATACCACTCGGTGTTGAGCAAACAAAACTCGTTACTAAAGCTCAAGGAATCACGGGAGGAATGACAGTACAATTTCAAGGTCAAGAAAGAACTTTTCCAGAAATGAAGGCTTTCTTAGAATCTAATGACCGAAATGAAAGAGAAAAGGCTTGGAAGTCTATGGTAAATAGATGGATGGATGATTCTGAAGAACTTTCTGAGATTTATGATCAACTAATAAAAATTCGACATCAAATTGCCCTCAATGCAGGTTTTAATTCTTACACTGAATATATGTTCAAAGCCATGCATAGATTTGACTATTCGGTAGAAGATTGTTTGACATTCCATGACTCAATAGAAAAGGTTTGTATGCCAATAATCAGAGAAATTAATCAAAGAAGGAGAATCACCTTTGGCTTAGATAAACTATCTCCTTGGGATGTAAATGAAAAATCAGGAAGTGGCCCAGATATCAATGGAAAAAGTCCTCTAAAACCATTCAAATCTGTTCAAGAAATGATTACAAAATTATCTCAATTATTCCATAATATGTCTGAAGATTTAGGGAATAAATTTGACAAATTAGTAGAGATGGATACATTGGATTTAGAGACCAGGAAAGGTAAGGCCCCCGGAGGATACCAATACTATTTAGAGAAAAGTCGGATTCCATTTATCTTCATGAATGCAGCTGGTTTACAGGGAGATCTAGAAACAATGATTCATGAATCTGGTCACGCATTTCATTCATTATACTGTGGTCATTTAGATTTGATTGATGAAAGAAGCTATCCAATAGAGTTTGCAGAAGTTGCATCCATGTCTATGGAATTACTAACTCAGGACGAATGGGACATATTCTATCAAGATAGTGATGAGGTAAATAGAGCGAGGTTGTCTCATTTGGAAGGAGTTGTTTACTTACTACCCTGGATCGCTACAATAGATTCATTTCAGCATTGGATATACGCTAATCCAAATCATACAAGAGATGAAAGGAAAGAGCATTGGTTGTCATTAAGAGAAAGATTTGGTTCTAATATGGATTGGAAAGATAATGAGAACTTCCGAGAACTATCTTGGCAACAACAAGGGCATTTGTATGGAGTACCTTTCTATTATGTCGAATATGGTATAGCGCAATTAGGTGCATTACAACTTTGGCAAACTCATAGAAAGAGTCCTGAAAAAGCACTGAAAGACTATTCAAATGCTATGAAACTTGGAAATACTAAAACTTTACCTGATCTCTTTGCAGCCGCAGAATTAGAACTTGGATTTGATGAGGAACATCTCAATTCGTTGATTACTGAAGTAAGAGTTGCAATGTCTGAATTGCAATAATGACGGACAAGCCGAGGTCCGAGATCAATCTTTCAGACCTTCGGCTGTCACGGTAAAGACCGCTTCTCCTTCTGGAAGATTAGGGCTGTCAATGAGACGTGCAATACGCCTACCTCCCTTCGATTTTCTCAGATAGAGACGGAATGTACTCGCATGACCTACAATATGGCCTCCGATTGCTTTAGTTGGATCACCCCATAATGCTGCAGGATTTGACATCACTTGATTTGTAACTAGTATCAAGGCATTTTGGACATCTGATAATTGTTTGAGTTCTTTGAGATGTTTATTTAATTTCTGTTGCCTAGAAGCTAACATTCCTCTACCCACGAATTCTGCGCGGAAATGACTAGTGAGTGAATCTACGATTACTAGCTTAACATCAATCGACTTTGCCATTCTCTTAATTTCATCTACTAGTAGCATTTGATGAGCTGAATTGTATGCTCTTGCTACGTGGATTCTATCCAAGGCATCTTGAGGATCCATTCCCACTGCTTCAGCCATTTGTGCTATTCTTTCAGGCCTGAATGTATCTTCAGTATCAATGTAGAATACCTCACCATTCAATCCGCCCTGAGAAGTTGGAAGTATAGTATTAACAGCTAATTGGTGACCTATTTGTGTCTTACCACTACCAAATTCACCAAATACTTCACAAATTGATTGAGTTTCGAAACCTCCACCCAGTAACTCATCCATCGCTGAGGTTCCGGATGTTAGTTTTTGTACTGTTTTACGACGTTCCAACAATGCATTTCCACTGATAAAACCGCCTATATTTGCCAATTTCTTGGCTGCTTGAATTATTTTTGATGAAACAGCTTCACCCAGTTCAGCCTGTTCAGCTAATTCCATCGGACTCATTACTGCAATCGCTAATAACTCTTCAAAACCTGCTTCTCTAAGTTTTTCGGCTGTTGCCGGTCCAACCCCCGGTAAATCTTCAATTGTCATCTCGGGTTCATCTATATCTATTGTTATTTCATCTTCATCTACATTTTCACTAGCAGTTTTCTTCACCATCTTATCACCTTTTACATTATTTGGGATTATTAGAGAGTATATGAATAAATGAAAGACCCCTTATGTTAAATAAAAGTGAAAAAATATAAAACAGCCTATCAGTTAACCTTTCTTTCACTTTCACTTTATTTTTAGTTCTGGTATCGAGTGGTGGATTTGAACCACCGGTCTCCGGGTTATGAGCCCGACGAGATGACCTGACTACTCCAACTCGATAGCCTATGCTGAGGCCTTACTTATTTGAAGACGTCTAGAAAGATTTTTCCACATTTACGTATGATAACAGTCATGGAGTGTCAGTTAGCCCGGACATATTGATGGTACTATGAACGGCAGATTACTAGTACAAAATGCGACGATGGTCCTCCCTGACAGGATTGTAGAAGGAGATCTTCGTGTTAGTAATGGCTTAATCAAGACTATTGCGCCTTTTGGAGGACTACAGCCAGAAATTGGAGAATACGTCATTGATGGTATGGGTTTACACTTATTACCTGGTGCAATTGATCCACATGTTCACTTTAGAGACCCTGGTAATCCGGAAAAAGAAGACTTGGGAAGTGGTAGTAGGGCTGCAGCTGCTGGAGGAATTACCTCGTTCTTAGATATGCCAAATACATCACCTAATGCTACTAATCGCTTAGCACTCGAAGCAAAAATAGCTTTGGCTGCAAAAAAATCTGTGACACACCATGGTTTTTTCATTGGAGCTACAACAAACAACGTTTCTGATTTACAAAGTGTTCAAGGAATGGATGGAGTCTGTGGAATTAAAATATTCATGGGAAGTAGTACAGGAGATTTACTAGTTCATGAACAAAAACATTTAGAAGAGATTTTTGCAAATACAGGGGGCATTATCGCGACACATGCTGAAGATGAAATAAGATTGCAATCAAGAATTTCTGAATTTAAACATCGTAGAGATATTGCAGCACATGCTGAATGTAGAGATATTGAATGTGCTTTGATTGCTACCAAAAGAGCTGCTGCCCTAGCTAAGGATCATACTCATCGCTTACATATTGTTCATTTAACAAGTGGAAAAGAAGCAGATTGGCTGGCTTCTAATAAAGGGGACTTGATAACAACTGAAGTCTGTACACAACACCTCACTTTTGATCAAGATGATGTTGAACAACTGGGTGTTCGGGCTCTAATGAACCCCCCAATTAGATATACCGAAGATAAAGAAAAATTGTGGAGTAGACTCAAGGATGGTACAATCGATTGTATCGTTACTGATCACGCACCTCACACTCTGCAAGCAAAATCAGTTGGATTCCCTAAAGCTCCTGCCGGGATGCCAGGAGTGGAGACTTCGCTCCCTCGAATGCTTACACATGCTAAAGATGGAAGGTGTTCTATTTCTGATATTGTGAAATGGATGTGCGTTGGCCCTGCAAAAGTTTACGGTATCAAAAATAAAGGCTCCCTAATTGAAGGATTTGATGGTGATTTAACCCTGGTTGATTTGGAAAATCATAGAATCATTCAAGATTCTGATACATGGACAAGAGTCGGTTGGACACCCTATGCTGGTATGGAACTAACAGGGTGGCCGATGTACACAATTGTTGATGGTAATGTAGTCCATAAACGTGATTCTGGGGGTCCGCTAAGGGGAAGTTCAGTAGCTCTTCCGGGTAGTACTGGAAGAGTTTTGAAGTTTAATTAATTCTATTCACTACAGGATTCACCTTCTGGACCATCTGGACATGGTTCATCTCCTTCATGTCCTTCTTCTGACGATTCATTAGATTCATCGGATTGTTCTTCGGTTACTTCTTGCTCTTCATAATACCAAGAAGGAGTAGATTGGCCGGGTATTAGTATCTCATCTGACAGAGACATTTCAGAGATATTATGGACTGTAACTCCAAGAGAAGAAAATGCATAGATATAATCTCCCATAAATATTGAACGACGAATGCTAGTTGAACTGTGATACCACCAATCATCCTCGGCATTATAGAATTCTGAATGGTCAACATCTCCATGACTGGAAAGACTCAAATTCTCAATATCAACATTAATTAATTTGAGTAACGATATATACTCATAATTATGATATGGTGAATCACTATTGGGGATATATCGGTATGTAGAAAGTGGAATCGCAAGCAAATCTTCTAGAGACCAATATGTGAATGCTTTGTGCTCATATGTGGCTTCAGACCATGACCATGACCATCCACAATTACGAATATCTGCGCAATTTACATCAGTGTAAGCAGGAGAGACTGGCATCGAATCAGCCAGAGTAGGGTTGGTTGGATCGCTTACATCGAAAAGAGAAATCTGCGTAGTAGACCAATCTAGACCTAAACCATCTTCACCAGGTCCAATACCAATAGTCAACAATGTGTTTTCATTTACTGGGTGGATGTAAGTAGAGACTCCAGGAACTTCCAACTCTCCAAGAATAATAGGTTCAAATGGATTTGATAAATCAATAACCCATAGTGGATCGATGTTCTCAAATGTTACAAGATACCCTCTGTCTCCGATAAATCTAGCACTCCAAATTGTTTCGTTGGGAGCAATATTCTCTACTATTCCAACCTGAATTAAAGAATTACACGGTGAAATTAAGCAGTCTTCTCCTTCATGATGAAGAATTGTAACTTGATTGGAAGGGCCAGTGAAAATAGGTTCACCATTCTCATCCACTTCGCCATCTAACCACCATCTCCCCCAGGCATCAGAAGTTGAAGCGATTCTAATCGAACCTTGAAACTCACTCATCGAGAATTGATCTTGAACGGTACCCGAAACCCTTCCAGATCCTAGATAAGATGTTGAATTACTGTCTGAAATATCAAATGCATGGATATTCGTAGCATCTTCAAAATCATTATTTCTCCAAAACCACCACCAGTCTGCAACTGGCTCAGCTAATAATAGAGTATTTCCTGAAGAATAGACGTGAGCCCAACGAGATGTAATATGGTCTATCTCAAACTCTGTTTCTTCACCTAATAATTTCATAGTCATTATTGTTGTTAGTCCACGCACTGATGAATTCTGGCTAGCAGAAAACTCACCACAATCTTCAGAGTATACTGGAATTGTAGAGTAAGTACCATCAGAACTCAGGACATACATTTGAGGAACAAAATCTTCCAATGTTAACGAATTAATCTTTTCTTGATTGGAACTAATGGTATCCATTAATGATTTGTTCCATAAATCCATTCTATCTTGAGTATCTTCTATTTGATAATAATATTCTGGAAGATTAACCCATGTATTAATTCCTTGAAAATATGTGTAAAGATGAGTTACAGAACGGACTGTACCATCCACTAACCTAGCTGTGTGATAATTCCCCTCAATAAGCAATTCTTCCTCTATAACTGGATTATTTTTATCACTTATATCGACAACAGAATACATTACGAGGCTTTCATATCTTGTGTAAGTCTGAGTACGCAACATACCATCAGAGTCGAAATATGAATAACTTTCTTCGTGCCCCATTAATTCCAGTAATGGATGATTAGATTCAAGGTTCCAGTAATTAATACTGGATGTAATAACCACGCGATTACCTTCAAGCATCATCTGCATCGGAGTACCCAGCATCGACAAATTAGATACTAAATTTATTTCACCAAATTCTGGAACACCCATAATCAAGAATTTATTTCCATTTAACATGTATATGTAATGCCCATCTGTTTTTATGAAATCTGCTTCATCAACTCCTGATTCTTGATTATTAGTACCAGAAAAATCACCGTCTCGATTATCTGATGATGTTGACTCGTCAACAGATACTTCGGCAATTCCATCCCCTTCTGCAAGCATTACATCATCAAACCATAGACCCCTTGGACTAGGGGACCAATGATAGTATGATTGCTGATCTAATTGAACCATCATCTCATCATGGACAGATTTCCTTAAGTCGACTAGTAAATTATCACATTCATCATAATTAACTAACTCTGGAGAGCCATAAATACGTTCAGAGAGGTTTAATTGAGGATATTCGCCATCAATTAGGGTTATTTTTTCGTCGATATCATCATTAATATCTTCAATAATCCCTAAGCATCCTGAGGAAATCAAGATAAATAACACAACAATAGTAATTATTGGTTTCGTACTCATAAATATCCCACTTGACTTTACATTATGAATAGATTGGTATAATCTATTTAGAAAATATTTGAATTAGGAATCATACTAATCGTCACGGGATCAACTTCTTCTGATCCTTCATCATTCATCGCAGTCGATGTTTCAACGGCTACATCTTCTTCAGAAGAGCCGAGGCTTTGAGTGCCGGCTAAAAAAATTAGCGCAGCAAGTTGTATGTTCAATTCCTGATCCATCGATACTTAATCAAGTGATTAATACTTAATATAAATCATTAATTGAGTCATTCATGCATCAGATAAAAAAAGAACTAGGAATTAAGAATTGTTTTGACATGCTCAATCGTCGTGTTGAAGAAGTGAGGCTCTTGTGTGAGGACGAACACTGATGAGCGAGAACCAAGAGAATGAGATTAAAAATTCAGAAGAATTTGTTGAATCTATGTTGACTTCTGCTCGTTCGATAATACGCACTTGTCTACAAATTAGGTCATTTGAGACCATACTGATAGTCACTGACCCTGAAAGTTCAGTTATTGGAAGAGCATTGTATGAAGCTTCAGCAGAAGTAACTGATAGGACTCTGATGATGATGATGCCAACATCTCACAAAAAAGGTAGTGAACCCCCAGATTATGTCGCTGAATTAATGAGAAAACAAGATATTGTTATTTTGGCCACAAAAAGTTCAATGACCCATACGAAAGCAAGGATAAATGCCTCAAGGACGGGTAGAACTAGAATTATCTCTATGCCAGGAATTAGTGAAGTAATGTTTTCGGCGGGTGGAATGACTGCAGATTATAATGCACTTCAGAAAGAATTATCTGGATTAACTTCATTATTTAGGAGAAAGAGAGACGTGAAAGTCACTTCTCCTGGTGGTACTGACATTACATTCAGTATTGGTGCCAAATGGAGAACGGATGATAATGGAATATGTAATAGACCAGGGCAAGTAATGAATTTACCATCGGGACGAGTATTCGTATTTCCAAAAGAAGAAACCATGAACGGAACAATAGTCATTGATGGTTCTTGGGAAGGGAATGTAATTGATGAACCAATTATTATGGAAATCGAAAATGGAGTTGTTACTAGTATTTCTGAAAGTGAATTTACTGAAGAAATTAATTTAACTTTTGATGAAGTAAGTAAATCTCTAAATAAAAATAAAGCGGCTATTGTAAAAACAGTTGCAGAATTTGGTTTTGGGATGAATGCAAGAGCGAAAGTTATTGGGAATCTTCTAGAAGATCAGGTAGTTCGTGGAGCCGCTCATTTTATTCTTGGCGACAATTCAGCATATGGTGGTAAAAATAATATCGGTTTACAAATGAGAGGGGTTATACTGAAACCAACTATTGAATTGAAAGATATTGATTTAGTTAAAGATGGGAAAATAGTTGCTCGAAGGAATTGATACGGATGAGAGCTTTTCTTTGGTGTAATGGCGACTTGCCCTCTAGGAAAATTTTATCCAATTTCGAAGAAATATCTCCATTATTTGGAGTTGATGGAGGAGGCAACAAAGCAAAATCATTAGGATTTCATGTGAAAGAAATATTTGGCGATTTAGATTCAGTTGATAATGATAATTTGGAAACTAAGATGACCCTATTAAAAAGCCAAAATATTAGTGATTTAACCAAGACAATCGTTGAACTATCGAAAAGAGGTTTTACCGAATTTGACATATTAGGAGCAGATGGAGGAGATACTGGACATATGTTAGGAATATGGGGTTCTTTGGCTGAACTTCCTGTTGATTTAACTATCAGAATCTATCATGAGAACTCTATCACTCATAGAATTACAACTGAATCCGGTAATTTCAAAATCGATATAGAAAAGGAAAGGGAATTTTCAATCTTCGCTCTATCTAAATGCCAAAATGTATATGTTAAAGGTGCTAAATGGGAAATAATTGATGAAGAACTCAATTTATCAACTAAAGGACTTCATAACATAGGAATAGGAAATCCAATAACAATTAGTGGAAATGGTATTCTAGTATTGATAATTATGAATTGATTACTCTTCTTCATATGGAGTTGGGTTTTGAGAAAGTAACATCGCTATAGGTCTTGTACGAGGATCACTTTCTAAAGCAATTTTCATAATTACTGCAAGTGGAACTCCGAGTACTGCCCCCATTAGACCCCAGGCCCATCCCCAAAATGAAACTAATATTAACAAAACAATAGGGGACATGTCAAGTCTCTGTCCAGCTAACTGAGGTTCAACAAATGCCCCCCATGCCTGCTGATTAGCAATTAGTAAGCCTATCATAATTAAAGCAGTAGTCGGTTCTAACAATATTAATGCCAATATTCCGGGAGGAATCATCGAAATTAATGCTCCAATGTAAGGTATAAAATCCAAAAAGAAAGTTATAGAAGCCCATAAGAACCATCCAGGAATGGAAAGATAATTTAGGATAATTGCAGCAATTACTGCTTGACCAAAAGCGACTGTAGCCCTAGTAATGACATATGTATTAATTCCCTCTCCAGAATTAGATGCGATTTTCTTGAAACGATTTACTTCTTCTGGATAGGCAGCCTTTATTCTGTTAGGAAGAGTTTCCGCTTCAAGAATGATAAATAATAAGAAAATAAATACTGTGGCGGCACTAGCGGTAAACCCTGCAATTGAACCCACGAAATCTGTCGCGAAAGTTGTAATTACGTCAATACTAACTAATTCTGTGAGACCTGAAGTATCAATAGTATAACCGAAAATTTCTTGATTCTCAAGACGTGACATTTTGTCTGCAAATGCATCTGTTATTCTTTCTTGAGTAGATACTTCTGTGAATTCAGTAAGATTAGAGTAAAGAATTTGAGAGGCAAAGAATATCATTAGGGCTACTATGCTTAGTAGCCCCCCGTATGCCAATAGAGGATGGCCAAACCTTTGCTCCAACCAATTTGCAGGAGGTCTAATTAACAGAAAAAGTAAAGTTGCAATAACAAGTGGTTGGATAACGGCTTTCAGATGAATAATTGCTAGAATAGAAATAAATAAAATTACAAGTATGTCTGAAACAGTACTTACTGGAATCCCTCTGAATGCCTTTGTAGATGTCATGTGCGTCCCCAACCCTCCGAACACTTCTGACTGATGAAGGATTTCCCGATAATCACTGAATTCTATCATAAATTTCTATGAAACTTTCAGCATCAATCTCATATGTAAATTTCTGAAGCACCCTTTTTCGGCCTGCAATTCCCTTGTCCTTTAATACGTCCATATTGCTAATTTCTTTAATAATCGTTGAAGACATTGAATTTATATTTCCCATTTGGAAAAGTGAACCTACTTCAGAATCAACCATCTCAGGTAAAGGACCATGATTAACAGTTACAACAGGAGTACCAGATGACATTGATTCGAGAGGGATCAATCCTTGACCTTCATAATAAGAAGGGTAGACACTTAAATCAGCATTTCTAAATAGTTTAGCAAGTTCTTCAAAAGACATACTTGATTCGATATAGACTGAAGAGGAAATACCAAGACTATGTGCTTGATTTAGAAGACGTTTTCTGAGGTGTCCTCGGCCGACAATTACTAATTTAGAATTTGAAAATTCCGAATTAACAAGTGCGAATGCTCGCAATAATGAACCATATCCTTTTCTAGCTGCTAAACGACCTACTGCAAGTAATAATATATCCTCCTCCGAACAACCAAAACGTCTCCTTAAATCTTTATCTCTAGTTTCAGCAGGAGTGAACATTTCTGTATCTACACCCCAATGGATTACTTCACAGTCCCAATCTGTTGGTGGAGAATAACGTGAAATAAAATCTCTCTTGGTAGCCTCAGAATTTGCAACACAAACATCTGAGCCTGATAATGCTTGATTTTCAAATTTAGCATATCTTTTGGATGTTAATAAAATTGCTAAATCATTAGGGTTAGCCCACACTGCAGTTTCTTTTTGTTCTTTAGCAATTAATAGACCATCTTTTTCACCTAACCATGAACCATGTAATGAAGAGACTATTGGTCCTATATTCATTTTACAGTAACGAAACTGTTTTTCAGTCCATGAAATCATAGGACAATGTAAATGTACAACATCTACTGGATTTGATTTATTTAATTTCTTAAGGGCTCGAAGAGCTGTGCGGCCATAAGAACGCGTAAATTCCATTGGTATTCTTAGCCATCCAACCGAAATTACCTCAACCCCGGGTATAGAAGGAATATTTTTTCCCCCACCATTTCTTGTGATTATAGTGACATTATGTCCACGCGAAGCTAAAGCGGAAGAAAGATGGAAAACTGTTGACCCCATACCTCCCCATCGAGGAGGATATTCAGCAGATAACATGGCGATGTGCATACAGTACCATGCCTGCGTTGAGTTCACCTGTTTTCAAGAGATTGGATACAGGACAGATAACAGTTTGATTCAAATCATGTATTACTGTCGCAGATATGAGAATATGTCAGATACACTACCGGTCCACGTCACAGTAGTAATACCTACAAGAAATGAAGAGGCAGCAATAGTTGATACTATTCGTTCAATTCCCAAAGGAAATTGGTGTGAAAAGATTGACTTCTTGATTATAGATGGAAATTCTACGGATAGAACAAGAGAATTAGCCGAAAAAGAGGGCGCCAAGGTCTATTTAGAGTCCCGTAAAGGATATGGGAGAGCGTACAAAACAGGGTTTTCAATGGCACCTGGAGAAATTATTGTCACAATGGATGCTGATTGTACATACCCTGGAGAAGAAGTCCCTAACCTTGTTAAAAAACTAGTTGATGAAAATCTAAAATGGATTACTTGTGATAGATTAAAACGAGCAGAAGAAGGTTCAATGCCGGGACTTCATGGATTTGGAAACTGGGTTTTATCAAAAACTGCATCAATACTCTATTGGTATGGGATACATGACTCTCAAAGCGGAATGTGGGTATTCAGAAAGTCTATTTTTGAAGATGAAAGAGTGAGGCCAAAACATGATGGGATGCCCCTATCTCAAGAATTTAAAATCAGAGCTAGGAGATATCTAGGTAAGAAAGATACAGCAGAAGTAAGCGTTCCATATAGGCCACGAGTTGGAGAGGCAGAGATTAATACATGGGGAGACGGATTACTAAACCTAAGATTTTTATTCACTCATAGATTAGGATTGACTCAACAAAAAACACCTTGGGGACCTAAATGATTATTCATTAAATTGGTCGTCTAATTCCCTAGGATCGAATGTTGACCATGATTCTATCATTTCTAAGTCCTTAGCTAATTCTTTACGACGTTGGACTGAGTACAGTATTCCTAAAATTATTGAAATAGTTAAAATTAGTAATAATAAAGCAAAACCTCCAGAAAATAG
Source organism: Euryarchaeota archaeon UBA89 (assembly GCA_002495525.1). Classification (GTDB taxonomy): domain Archaea; phylum Thermoplasmatota; class Poseidoniia; order Poseidoniales; family Thalassarchaeaceae; genus MGIIb-O2. The sequence continues at coordinate 21,708 of DAFS01000031.1, forward strand.
CCATGAAATAAGATTATTTTCTTCATCTGATTCAATTGGTAATAATTCAATAAGTATAGGGCTAACAATTTCTCCATCAATAGCCCAGACTTCAACTTTTGCGGTTCCTCCGTCGTCAATTAATAGAGCTGTTTCCAAGGTCCAGATATTATCTCCAGCAACTAAGTCACCTTCTGAACCATCATCCCTTAATTGGAACTCTCTATCAATCGCTCCAGCCTTAAATTTACAAAATAATATCTCAGTAGTCCCATCTAAATCTTCTAGTTTAACAGTTACAAAGATAGGATTAACCTCATTAAATACTAATGAATTAGGAGTGATTTTTAATTCAGAGAGAACTGGTGAGCTCGCTCCTATGGTCAGATTAATTGATATTGAGTCAGATTCTCCTCTGGAGTCGGTAACTATTAGATTAATTCTCACCGGACCAGGGGAGAAGTATACTGAAACTTGTTCTTTATCTCCAATTGATATACCGTCTCCAAGACTCCATTCATACAATATTATATCATTATCAAAATCATAGGAAGGGGAGGCATTGAGAATAATTTCTCTACCTGGAGGAATATATTGACCATCGGAAAAATCTCTAATTCCAGCAACTGGTGAAGTTTCAAAAACATTGAGTTCTTGATAATAAATAGAACCCTTACCTGTTGAATCGGTCAGTATAAATGAAAGAATATGATTACCAGCTGGTATGTAATCATTGTACCAATAATCATTAGTTTTATTCTCAAGAATTGGAAATTCCATCAAATCTGAAAAGACAGATATTGTGAAATCATTTCCATCGGGATCGAAAGAATCTCGGAAGTCAAATAATACAGGTAAGTTAGAATAAACATCAATATTCTCTTGAGGCGATGTGAGAACAAGTACAGGAGCAGCCTCTTCAACTGTAATTGTAATTGAATACTCGGCATTTCCTCCATCACCATCGTCTATGATTAGTGAGATTTCATGGTCTCCTGCTGGTAGTCTTGCCTCAAACTTCCATTCACTACCTATTGGTTCAGAAATTAAGTTACTTTGCCACAAAACACTTACTAAATCCTTACTAGATTCAGAAAAATGATTACAAATCAGACCAGTGCTATTTTCTAGATCTGCACATGCAATATCCCAATCCCCTGAACCGGAAGCATCGAATGGAATTAGGTATCCTGAGTCAGTTGAATAATCATTGTATGGGAAAGAAATTAACGCTACTGGAGGAGAATTATCAATTGATAAAGTTGATTCCGATGAAGTCCATCTTCCAGCATGATTGGGGATATCATCACTAGCATACATAGTAATCAAATGATCTCCCTTTGATAATGTACCAGACCATTCAATTGAATTGGTAGGAGTGAGTCCTGAATGTATTAAACCATCAATATCGCTCCAAAACTCGAATTTTATCTCATCTCCTTCAGGATCAAATGTACTGGTTCCATCCAAACTAAGTATGTCTTGAGACTTGAGACCAGTCCTACTTATCTCAAAGGAAGCTGTAGGTAGTTCATTGAATAATTCTACATTAAATGTCCATGTAATTGGTGAATGAATACCATCAGTTGCATATACGGTTACTGAGAACTGATTTGGGGCAGAAGGGAAAGTCTTGTTAATCTGACCTGGACAGTCTGAAAGATATGTATCATTTTGCTCATAAGATGCCTTAATCCAACAACTTAACTCATCATTTTCTGGATCTGAGGTACCTGTTAAATCAATATTTACAGAGGCCGTTTTTCCAAGATAAAGTGTGCCCCAAGCAGAAATATCAGGTGTTGTATCTACAGT
>DAFS01000003.1 GCA_002495525.1 Euryarchaeota archaeon UBA89
TATCTTCAACATCAAGCCAAATTACTGTACATTCCTTATCGCCTAACACACTACTAACCGAAGGCACAGTACGGCCTTCATCTGAGTGAACTAACTCCTTGACATACGTACCAGCCTCACAACGTACAAAGAACTGAACTTCATCATCTTCTACCGTAATATCTGAAAGTTGGATAACTTTTCTCTTACGAGTTTTTGCAGCCCTACGATGAGAAACTCGTTGCGGCGTTTCTTGTGCCAAAGTAACTCCTGAAAGTGTAGATATCGAATTAATTACAGTTTCTTCATCAGGGATATTTTCTACTTTAAATCGTATTGTATATGACTTCTCAGAGCGGCTTTCTTTCACCTTTACTACTTCTGAACGATTTGACCATCTGAGGCTATTAATCTCAACTTTTTCTTTAGCATTTAGATTCACAATATTTTGTATTTCTTCTAAATCTACTACTCTAGTTCCTGGTTTTTTAATCTCAATAACAAATGGACGACCTTGTCCTAAACATCTAACATCGATATCTTCTCTACCCATCCCATGAAACGAGGTATCTTCTGCAGCCAGTGCTAGACGGATAGGTTCTCCAATCAAATCCTGAACAGATTCAAGGTATTGTAATCCAGTATTGTTACATGATTCACAACCACCTGAACGCCCTCTACAAGCTCTACATGGCCATCTAGTTTGAGGTAGTGCACGAATAAGTTTACGATATCTCCCATATAGAAATACGGGTCTTACATCGACATCAACTTTGAGAGTTAAGCCATCAACTAATATCATTAAATCGGGCCTTTCCTTAACAAAACTAATTCCCTCTACCTTCAGAGATAATTTTTCCTGAATTGCTCTAACAAAAGATGGCTTCAATGGAGGAGACCCTGGAGAACCGTGTCTCGACCTAATCTTTTCTTCCTCATCTAGTAAATCTTTAGGTAGATGAATTCCAAGTTGGATTGTAGAATGTTCTACATCCCCTGTCTGTTCTATTATCCGAGTAACGATGTTATCAATATCATCGAATAAATCTTCACACATCGGGCACAATTCATTTTTCACTGAAGACTCTAATTCCGGATTATTTTGATACGCCTCTTTACGTATTTCTTTTCCTCCTTCTTCTCCTTTCGAATTAGTACGTCTACCAGCCAGTCTCTGAATACAAAAATCACAACATCCAATGCGAATAATATGTTCAATTCCAAGTGGAGCTGGACAAGGTGGAGCATCCCAATTTATAGTGGAGCCTTCGAATTCAAAATCATCTCCATCAAACCATTCCTCCTCTTTTTCAGGCTCGGAATCAATATTAACGTCAGATTCGATAACAGAATTTCCATAACTAGCATCCGCATATAATGCCCATGAATCATCATCAATATCATCTTCATTATTTTCTTCTTTCATATTTATCACAGCCGCAAAACGGGGATAACCCGTACATTCGACAATCTACCGCGGATATGAATTACATTTCAGGACTTCGGAAACAAGATTCTAATCTAATTGCTCACCAAGTTCTTCTGAAACTTTCCTCAAATGAGTAAAAGAGTGTATTCCTGATGAGCACCCAGTGGGCCATTCAAAACGAATACCATATCTACCTACGAGTTCTACTTTCGGCTTTTCTAAAATTAAACGTGATATTTCTTCTTCTAACTCAATTATTCTCTGTTCATTAACTTGCCTAGGTTTACACTTGGCACACTGGCAACGAGATCTAATAGACAAATAACTCAATTTATATGATGAGCCATCATCAAATCTTACAATACAATCTTCATCACTTCGCTCTAAATCAGTAAGTATATTCCCATCACCCATAATGTTTCGGAAGAGGTTTCATGCTTCAATATAAGGGGTAGAAAAATATTATTTTCTGAGTGGTCGAGAAACACCCATTCATAATCTATGTACTTTTCAGAGGCACATGGTTTTGTTCAGCAAGGAGAAGGCTGACAGTAAATTTTCTGTATCTGAATCATATCAAATCTGTGAAGCTGTAACCAGAGCCGCGTCTACTTCATTCCTAAGGTCGTTCAAATCATTACCTTCAGAAAAAAGGTCATCAGTACATGCATTGTATGCTTTTTGCAGAAAAGTTGATGATATTGTTGATGGAGATTGGTTACCCGATCTTTCAGTTTTAGAAAAACAAAAAATGTTAGATTTGGATCAAAGAGCCGAATACAGGGCTATTGCTTTGGGTATAGAAAGAATGAGTGAACCATCAAATAATGATAAAAATCATTTCCAAAGAGTGAGAGCACTACTATGGTTCAGAGATAATCTTGATGCAATAGAAGTTGGAGAAGAAGTTCATCATCCAATTTTTATCGCTCTAAAAGATACTATGGAAAAATTTCCAATCAGAATCTCTGATTTAAAATTACTGTTGGAAGGAATGGAAGACGATTTATTCCCAACAAATTATCAAAGTTTTGAAGATTTGAGAAGTTACTGTTTCAAAGTTGCATCAACTGTTGGCCTAAGTTTGATTGAAATATATGGCTATACAGATCCTGATGCAAGAGAATATGCAGAAGAAATGGGAATTTTTCTGCAAATGGTTAACGTGCTGCGTGACATTCAAGAAGATAGGGAAAGAGGTAGGTTGTACTTACCAACTGATGAATTGGAAATGTTTGATATCAAACCAGAAGAAATTGAAGATGTCAATCTAGCTAGTAGTAAGAAATGGAAGCGATTCATGAAGCATTATATTAGTAGAACTAAGACACATCGAAATATTTCATTAAACTTGATACCTTTGGTAGAAAAAGATTCTCGTAGAAACCCTCACATGATGTGTGCTGTATATTCAAGCATATTATCAGAAGCAGAAAAAAGAAATGGAGATGTTCTATCAAAGAGATTACAATTAGGATTTATGAAAAAAATAGGTTTCGCCCTTTCTGCTCTAGGACTTTGGTCTATTTCTTCTAGAAAATAATTATTTTCTAACTAAAATTATACTCATCATTAACCCTATTGGCATTAACATAACTCCGAAAAATACCGATAACCATAACTTCCATTTTTCACATTTTGAATCAATACATCTTTTCCAAATCCATCGTGTGACAAATATGTCGCCAGCAACCATGTGAGACCATGCCGCTGATGCTCCCGCTTTAGTTCCGAGTAAATCTGCAAGACTTTGTAATGCTAAATTAGGATCCATTGTATCAACAAATAGATCTATTAAACCTGAAATATCCGAAAATGATACTAAATACCATATTAATATTGGACCAAGGAAAAACCAAGGGCCTTCCATTAATTGATGTGTTCTTTCATGATTTGGATAGAGTAGCATTGCTATCCAAAAGGGTCCAATCCACATTGTCGATAAGAAAAATGATAAGTCGTATAAGTCCATTTTTAAACCTCAATTAATAAAAAATTTAATCTCTTCAAGAACTTCTAATGTTGGCCAATATGTCTTTGAATTCCAAATAATTTCTCCATTAGTATTCATAATTTGAAGAGTCGGTGTTGAGGGATTTCCAAATGAATTATAAAATCCAGAATTACTTTCGAATCCAGTCTCAAGATCATAAACAATCGTATCTTCAGAAGGTAAAACTAACGGCCAGTAAACTGGGTTACTGGAATTCTGATGATTACCGTATACTTCCTCGACATAAGATTCGGATTCAAAAGAAGAATATCTGTGAACGCTGAGTAATGATGAATTGCTGATATTCCCATTTTCAACTTCATTTGCTAACAAATCTGTCCAAGAGTGACACCCCATACATCCAGCTGCTACCCAAAGCATCAGAACAGGTCCTTCTGACACATATTCTTCAAGATTAAAGTTAGTAATATTTGATGTTCCATTCAATACGGGAGCAGAGAATGATAATCTATCTGGGATATCATTCGAAGAATCTTCTAAAATTTGTTGTTCATCAGATATACATCCAGAAAATGCACTACAAATTAAAATGATGAAAATAAATGCTGAAGATTTCATAATTATGCCACTAATTTATTCGCTATTTTCGGCTTTTTCAAGTCACCGAACCAAATGTCAATTCCATTCCAGTCTGGCTCAATACCCAAATCTGATAGTATCAATTTACTGGTAATTCTCCCACTTTCAAATATTGTTGGAAGACCACTTCCTGGATGCGTGCCTCCACCGACAAGGAATAGATTATTGAATTCTTCAAATCTATTTTGAGGACGGCGCCATAGCATTTGATCTAAAGAATGAGCTAAGTTGAAAACGGCTCCACGATAAATATCAGATGAGTCCCAGTCATCTGGAGTAACTATTGTCTGAGAGACTATCGAATCCCTAACATTCTCGAAACCAAGTTTATTTTCCATCATATCAAGTACAACTTCACTATATTCGTCTTTAATATCGTCCCAAATAATACTATCATCAGTATTTGGAACAGGCACTAGAACATACAATGTGGATTGACCAGGAGGCGCCAAAGTAGAATCTGTTACGCAAGCATTCTGAACATACAAAGATGGATCTTCCCAAGTAATTTTATGGTTAGTAATATCCTTTAGATTTTCTTCATATTTTTGAGATGCATATATTTGGTGATGGGGTTGATTATATTGCTTATCTATTCCTAGATATAGCATAAATGTTGAACAAGAGTATCCTTTACTTTCTAATTTCTTATCAGACCAACGTTTTCTCTTGTTGTTAGGAACTAATGTAGTCATGGCATGGGCAAAGTCAGCGTTTAGAACAACCTTCTTTGCTCGATATTCTCCATTATTTGTCTTTACTCCGACTACTGTTTTATTGTCAAAAATTAACTCTTCCACTTCGGTTTCAAGTTTGATATCTACTCCGAGTTCAATCGCAATCTCTGACATTCTGTTTGTAATAGATCCCAGTCCTCCTTTAGCATGGAATATACCATGTTCATATTCTAAAAATGCCAGTATTGTAAACAGTGATGGGGCATGGAAAGGACTCATTCCTAAATATTTAGTTTGGAAAGACATTGCTAACCTAACCCTCTCATCATCAAAAAGCCGTGACAAATCGCTCGCGACAGATGCCCATGGTTTCAATATAGTTGCGACTTTCATAGCCCTCTTAGAAAGTAAATCTGAAGGACCTCTCCAAGGGGTCTGCAAACAGACTCTAGAGAAATCTAATTTTTTCCTGTTTTCTAATACATATTTCTCAAAACCCTTTGCGTTCTTATCTCCAGAAAGTTCTCTAATTCTCTCAGTCATTTCTTCGAGATTTGAGGTAGCGTCAATTGAACCACCAGCACCGAAGGTTAGTCGATATGAAGGATCTAAAGGCATCAACCCTAACTCTTTGTGGGCGTCTCTACCAATTGCTTGGAAGATTTCTTCAATTACTTCAGGATAATGGAAGAAAGTTGGACCTCTATCGAATTTAAAACCGTCCATTTCTACGATTTTAGTTCTTCCACCGACAGATGAAGACTTTTCTAGCATTGTAACTTTGACGCCTGAATGAGCTAATAAAAGTGCAGAAGCAAGACCACCTGGGCCAGCTCCAACTATCAAAACATCTTGTGAATCGTCTGCATCCATGATACACCCAACACTATGATAGATATAAAAAAGCGTTTTTAAATTTCTATGTAATTTCATTTTAGAAACAATGTTTAATATATGTTGGATTACGATTGTATTTGCATTTCATACATCTATTAAATAGCCTATTGAGATGCGAACGGCTTATGCACAAAAGAAATGCATTGATTGCCCTAATAATGACTGCCTGTCTTATGACTATGCCTGTAGCTATGGCTGACTCAAGTGAAGATATACCCACTAATGCTACAAATACCGGTGTACATGACACATTGGTTGATGCTCTTGTGCAAGCTGATTTGGTCAGCACACTACAAGGTGACGGACCTTTCACAGTGTTCGCTCCAACAGATCAAGCATTTACTGATGCTGGAATTGATTTGTCGACATTTGACACAGACGAAGAGATTGCTGTTCTAACAGATATCTTGCTTTACCATGTTTACACCGCTGGTGCAGTGTACGCAGCTGATGTAACAGATGATTTAACTGTAGCAATGGCAAACGGAGATGATGCTTCATTCACAGTAACAGATGGAACTGTAATGATTGGAGAGGCTACTGTAACTACAGCTGATGTTATGGCATCAAACGGTGTTATCCATGTCATCGACAAGGTACTAATGCCACCAGCTGACTTAGTAGATATTGCAGCAGTTGCAATGTCAACAGGAGTACATGACTCACTAGTCGCTGCTCTAGTAAAGGCTGACCTAGTAAGTACAGTACAAGGCGACGGACCTTTCACGGTGTTCGCTCCAACAGATCAAGCATTTACTGATGCTGGAATTGATTTGGATGCATTCACAACTGAAGAAGAGATTGCTGCTTTGACAAATATCTTACTTTATCACGTTTACTCAGGGGCAGTCAATGCTGCTGACGTAACAGATGGTTTAGCAGTACAAATGGTAAATGGTGACTATGCTCAATTTACAGTTTCAGAAGGAACTGTAATGATTGAGGATGCAATGGTTACTGCAGCCGATGTTATGGCATCAAACGGTGTTATCCATGTCATCGACAAGGTACTAATGCCACCAGCTCCTTACACAGGAGTCGGTATTTGCTACAACACCGCAACACACATGATCGCAGCAGGAGCTTCAATGGAAGAGTGTGGAGCATACATGTATGTAGAAAATTACAGCATGGGCGGACAAGAGTTTACTGGATGCTACAACACTGTATCTCACGTATTGAGTGATGTTACACAAGCAATCTGTGAATCATACATGTGGACACCTCCGGTAGACATCGCAACGACTGCAATGTCCACTGGAATACACACATCCTTAGTTAGTGCATTGTCAGCATCAGGATTAGTTGCTACATTACAAGGTGACGGACCTTTCACAGTGTTCGCTCCAACAGATCAAGCATTCGCTGATGCTGGAATCGATTTGGCAGCATTTACTACAGATGAAGATATTGCTACACTAACAGACATCTTACTTTACCATGTTTACTCAGGAGCAGTCAATGCTGCTGATGTAACAGATGGGTTAACTGTAACAATGGTTAACGAAGAGGATGCTTCATTCACAGTAACAGAAGGTACTGTAATGATTGGAGAGGCTACTGTAGTATTGGCTGATGTGCCTGCATCAAACGGTGTTATCCATGTTATTGACAAGGTACTAATGCCACCAGCTGACCTAGTAGATATTGCAGCAGTTGCAATGTCAACAGGAGTACATGAATCATTAGTCGCTGCTCTAGCAAAGGCTGATCTAGTTAGTACAGTACAAGGTGACGGACCTTTCACAGTGTTCGCTCCAACAGATCAAGCATTTACTGATGCTGGAATTGATTTGGATGCATTCACAACTGAAGAAGAGATTGCTGCTCTAACAGACATCCTACTTTACCACGTTTATGCAGGAGCAGTCAATGCAGCTGATGTAACAGATGGTTTAACTGTAGCAATGGCAAACGGAGATGATGCTTCATTCACAGTAACAGATGGAACTGTAATGATTGGAGAGGCTACTGTAACTACAGCTGATGTTATGGCATCAAACGGTGTTATCCATGTCATCGACAAGGTACTAATGCCACCAGCTGACGAACCAGTTATTCCAGAAGGATGTGACTTCGTAATCGGATTGAGTGATGATGGAATGGCTTTCGATAATACTGATCTAAGTATTGCTGTAGGCCAAACTGTATGCTGGATTTGGAATGATGCAGCTATGGCACATAACGTTGCACAAATCAGAGAAGAAGGAGATACTACAAGAGATGTCGCTGGAGAGTACAGCGGTGCAGCAGCTACAACTGTAGATTATCGTATCACCTTTAACGAGGATGAAACTTTCTACTACATCTGTGAACCCCATGCAGGAATGGATATGGATGGAAAAGTAGTTGTTGGAACTGGTATCAGTGAAACATCAACTACAGTAGTAGATTCAGATGACAATACCCCAGGATTTACAGCGGGTATTGCTGCAATAGCACTAATCAGTGCATTGGTTGTCGCAGGCTCACGCCGTAGATAATCGGACTTCGACCCAACCGTCGAGCTCTCTCGTCTCATGGACGGCGAGAGGGCTCGGCCTCCTTAGGGAGCCAAGAAATCGTCCATAAAGAGGAAAAAGAGGGAATGGTGACCATTCCTTTACCTCCCCATTATTTAGATCATAACGAGTTTGATGTAATGGACAAGTTATACAGTCATCTTTCACTTTACCACCATAAGCAAGAGGCCAAGCCATATGTCTACAGAGAGCATCTGTCGCATGAACTGTTGATTCTCGTCTAAGTAACATTATACTTTTAAAACCAATATTCCGCATCTTTTTTTTACCTAATTTTAATTTATCACTTCTAATAACCTGATGCCAATTATCGCCTTCCACTGGTAATTTCATAACGATTCAAGTTATGAAGTGGCATTTGAATGTCTGTAATCAATAGAGATAAAAATATCTATTTTAGGTTAGTTAAACCACCATCGACAGGTATAATGTCACCAGTCATCCACTCTGGAGCACTAGTGATTAACCACTCTGCTACTGAGGAAATATCGTCAGGTTGACCTATTTTACCTACTGGATGCATATCTTCACTAACCTTTCTACTTTGTTCACTTGCCAACAAATGTGATGAAAGAGGAGTTTCTACTAATCCCGGAGAAATTACATTTACTCTGATACCGCGCTTTGCATAATCAGATGCCGCTGCCCTTGCTAAACCTTCAACTCCAGCCTTTGCAGCTGAAATAGCAGCGTGATTAGGCATACCTAGCGATGCTGCTGCAGATGAGAAAAGTACGATTCGGCCACCGTTTCCTCTCATCATTATCTTTGCAGTAGCTCTAATTACATTAAATGAAGTAACTAAATTTTGATTGATAGTTTCCATGAATTGTTCTGAACTTGTTGCATGAAGAGGTCTGAGAAATATTGATCCTACCGAATTTACAACAGCATCTAATGATCCATAAGTCTCATTAATCTGTTTTGCTTTTTCTTGGACATCATCAGCGTTTGTAGCATCAACGATTAGGCTGTCTATAGATTTACCATCAGAAACTAGATTTAAATTTTCTATATTTCTAGCACTAATTATGACTTTCCAACCATTATCCGACATACGTCTAGCAAGGTTAGAACCTATGCCACCAGAACCTCCAATAATCCAAACTACTTTAGTATCTACATTTGACATAACTTTACACCTTTAATTCACTAATTTTTTCATTTAAATTGAGACCCAAACGGAATTCTTCGAGATAAGGACCCATTGACTCGATTAATTTTACATCAGGATGTGTTCGAAGGACTAATCCATCTAAGTACATCAATGCACGAATAATTGGAAATGCTTCTTCACCGAAATCAGCTCCTGCTTTTTCTACCGCAGCTTGAACTGTTTGCATCATGATTCTAGTCAAACTTTTCTCACCAACTGATTGATTTTCAAAGCCGTCATAAATCTTATTCATTTCTTTGTAGTAATTATCTAAATTATTAGAAGTCAATGGAGAATCCGACAAACCGAGAAGTGAATCAAAGGCTTCCTTGAAGTTATTTGCAGATAAATGCTCAAAGAACTGGAATAGCGAAAGATTGACTTTGGAAGGGGCATGACATATTGCCCCATTATCAATAAAAACAAACTTACCTTCATTGTCTATGATACAGTTTCCAGGATGTAAGTCTCCATGAAAAGTACCGATTCCAAATAGATAAGCCCCATGAATTCTGAATAATTGTAATAGAGTATTCCAAGTAAGTGATTTTTCTTCAATCCCATCTTCTAAAGATTTACCTTCAATAAACTCAGAAACTAAAACATCCTCATTAGATAACTCAGACCAATATTTCGGAAATCGCAACAAATCCATAGGAAAATTCTTAGAAATCTCATATTTTATTTCTTCTAGTTCTTCTGCTCCTTTGATTTCGTTACGTAAGTCGAGTTCTCTGGTCGTATAATCAGCAACGTGATTTAGTAAAGCGACAGGATTACCTACTCTGCGAAGCTTTCTATTAAAGAATAGGAAAATTCTGAGCCATCTTCTCATTCTCTCGACATCTCTTCTAAATGTTTTAGAATTTTGATTTTTAATTATTTTAACTACTACTTCTTCACCTGTTTTTAATTTTCCTCTATGTACTTGGCCAACAGATGCTGCTGCCAAAGGCATTTTCTCAATATTCTCAAATGCATC
>DAFS01000026.1 GCA_002495525.1 Euryarchaeota archaeon UBA89
GCCTCAAAATTGATTTTGGCACATTCCTGCATCCATATCTGATGACCATCCATGATTATTCATGAAAGGATTAGGATAAAAGTTGTTTCCACTTCCGCATTATTGATGAATCATAGTCGTCCGCAGAGTGTTTGATGGATTGGCCCATTGGACCTTATGGGACTTCCATGGGTGCATTATTACTCTTCACTTTACCAATACATTTTTTCTTAACAAGAGATGAAAAAGAAAGACGTGTTTCATTAGTAGATTTACCAAAAGAGATCAAAGAAAAAGGCTATTGGTGGCATATTCTTCTATATTTACTAATGTTCATTTTCAAAGCAATTATTGATTATCATAACGAACCTATGAAGGCTAGAGTTGGGGGATTTACTCATTGGATATATGCAATCGAGGGAAATTGGACAAATCAAATACAGGAATTTTTCCTTAATGATAATTTAACAAATCTTTTATCTGGTCATTATCTATTCATGTACCTATTCATGATATGGTTTTCTCCAATGTACTATATTCTATGTCGCGATGAGATAATGGCAGATAAAGCGGCTTTGAATTACTTTGTAATTTATCTCTTAAGTGTACCATTATACCTATTTTTCAATGTTGAAGTAACATCTAGTTATATTTCTGATATGGATGCACTTTTGTATCATGATTCATATACTCTTGCGTTTTTCACTGACAATGATCCAATGGATAATGCAATACCAAGTTTACATGTAGGATTACCAATAAGTTTGCTAATAATTAATAGGTTACATTGTCGAAAGTTAGGTATAGATTTCAAAGATTGGCGTCACAAAGAGTTTGATTATTTTATTCAATTTAACGTGATAATCTATCTATTTTCAATTCAATATCTTGGAATTCATTGGATTGTAGACATTATTCCTGGAATTATCTTAGCCATAATTACATCATCATTTGTTCATGCAGTACAACCGATAGTACGTGCTAGAACTGAGAATGGATGGATTTCTTTACTTCCAAATAGGAGTCAAGCATTATCTTCAATCTTAGTTTTATTAATTTGTTCTACATGGTTAGCAGTTGGTGTAATTGATGGCTCAGGAACGGATGAGGATGAGGCTAATATGAGGTTTGGTACCGGCGATATAAACTTGGATACCATCGAAGTTCACAGTCTTTCTGACCCAGTAACTGTAGACGTGTTTAATGTTGGAGATAATGATGTCGAAGTTCTATTAATACAGAGAGATTTTGTTGAAGTTCATGCCGAAAAAGGAATTTTCTATTGGGATCAATTTGTATCAAATGGAAATCTCTCGATACTTGAAGTAAATAGTTCCTTAACATTCACTATTATTCCTGATAGTTTGTTCGATGTCAGTATTGTTTTAGTCAGATTATCAAATTCAGAGAATCTTGAAGATGATTCTTTAGGCGAAGTTAGAATCGTTTCAAATTATGTTGATGATGAATTAATTTACACTGGCTTTTTAGTTAGTTTCCCTGCATTTATCATAACTGGAATAGTTATTGAAGGCTATTTCAATAGAAGATTTTAGAATATATTGAATGCCATAATTCCACCAATATACAATCCCGACATCGAACCTAATGCTAACCAAATCCCGATTCTAAAAGGGGGGTAATTATACTGCCACAAATACATCGACTGACCTAGCCAGGTCAGGATAACTACTGCTATTCCGTAAAAGCCAAAGAAGAATCTAAATGAATAGAAAACCAATAATCCAAGTAAATATCCAATATACAATTCTGTTTTATTACCATACTTTTCCCCCAGAAGAAAACAAGAAAATCCCAAAATAGCTAGTATGAATACTGGAAATAAAAGATTTTTTTGGGTGAAAAAATCTATCTCAAATAGATATGGGATGAATGCTAGAATAAATCCAGTTAATGATGGGAAAGCTACAGGCCATAGCGGAGCAGACTCCCACTTCATGATATGTCGGGGCGGTATCTAGCATATAATACTCTGAATGGCTCCATACGTCTCATTCATGAATAAGGATAGTCTCCGGTCTATTATGTCGAAAGGCGAAATTGTACTTGGATGTCTTGCACCACACCCTCCTCACCTTGTTTATGCAGAGAACCCTCCTCAAAATGAGGCCTTTAGTGAGGGTGGTTGGGAAACTCTTCGTTGGGGGTATGCAAAACTTGCAAGAAAATTAAAAACAATTGATTATGATGCTATTGTAATTTTTACTCCACATTGGCAAACATATATTGGAACACATTTTCTAGGTCTTCCAGAATTTAAATCGAAATCAGTAGATCCAGTTTTCCCTAATTTGTTCAGATATAATTACGATCTAAAAGTTGATGTTGAATTAGCCGAAGCAATGCATGAAGAAACGGCCAAAGCAGGAATTATTACTAAAATGATGAAAAATCCCGATTTTAGAGTAGACTATGGGACAATAACCTCATGTCATTTGTTGAATCCGAGTTGGGATAAACCAATAGTTACAATTTCAAGTAATCGTAATTCTCACTACTACTCTAATGAAGTAATGATTGAACAAGCAAAGGCATTGGGTGAAGCTTGTATGAGGGCTATTGAGAAGAGTGGCAAAAAAGTAGTCCTAGTAAGTAGTCATAGCCTTAGTCATCGCCATTTTGTAACTGAAGCTCCTCTTCCTGAAGATATGAGTCGAGAACACATATACAATCATAGTCAATATGTTTGGGATATGAAAATTATTGATATGTTTAGAAACGGTCAGATGAAAGAGGTAGTTGATATTATGCCTGAGTATACTGAACAAACCATTGCCGAAACTGAGGCTGGAGGATTAATTTGGATGATGGCTGCTATGGGAGTGCCGAGTTATCCTGCCGAAATTTATGGGTATCAATCAGTTATAGGAACTGGTAACTGCATAGCATGTTGGGATCCTAATACTGAAACTAGGGAGTTAGTACTCTGAGGCGATTTTATGAGTGAAGATTCACAAATTCTTTTCGGACTCTATGTTCCACCCCACCCTCAACCGTTACTTTCGCCAGATGCTAATGCCGGATATGCAAATTTACGTGCTGCTTTTGAAACATGTAGGAAGAGAATCGAAGCCTCAGATGCTGATCTGATTATAGTTTATTCAACAACATGGCCAAGTGTTGTAGGGCATCAAATTCAAGCCCTTAAAGAATCTATTTGGACTCATGTCGATGACGATTTCCACTATCTTGGTAGTATGCCATATAATTTTCAAATAGACTCTGATTTTTCTCATGAATACTGTTCAGCAGCAGAAAAAAGAGGCTTACATGCTAGAACAGTAGAGTATGAGGGTTTTCCAATAGATACTGGCTCAGTAGTCGCTCTTAGCTTACTAAATCCTGATAATAGAATCCCAGCTTGTATTGTTTCCAGTAATATGTACGCCAATCGTTCTGAGACTATTGTTCTAGGCAAAGCAGCAAATGATGCCTTAGTTACTCAGGGTAAGAAAGCTGTTGTAGTTGTAGTCTCTAGCTTATCAAATAGAATGTTCACAGAACATATCGACCCTTCAGAAGATCGTATTCACAGTTCGAAAGATAATGAATGGAATGAAAAAATTCTCGAATTCTTTGCAGATGGAAGATTAGAAGATTTGAGCCAATTGAGTAGAGAAATCCATGGCCAAATTAGAGTTCAGAAAGTTGTGGCTTACAAGCCCGCTTGGTGGTTAGCCGCTTCGATGGGACAACACAATAATTACGAGGGGGAAGTATTAGCATATGAAGCACTACACGGTTCAGGTGGAGCCGTAATCCAACTAACTCCTTCCTCCGGTTCATTTGGTGACAAAGAATTTGATGAAGATGATGTAGAATACTATCAGGGTGATCGAAACGTCCTAAATAAGGGGAGTCATTGATGTCCGAAGATCAATTTGATGAGAGTAAATTTAGTCAACTCCTCGAATGGATATATGAAGTAGACCAAGTAACTGATCCTGAAGCACGTAGCAGACTCGTAGGGCAATTAAAATCAATGCCTCAAGATATTGTAGATAAAATGTATAATGATTATGGTAAATCATTTCTAAGTTCAGCAGGCGGTGCAATGGGTGCAGCTGCAGGAGTAGCTGTGGGTGGCCCTGTTGGTGGAATAGTTGGTGGTGTAGTTGGTAAGAAAACTGCTGGAAAACTTGTCACTAATAATGGTCCATTCAAGTCTGAACTAGGCCCCTCTGCAGTTGGTGCATACCCTCACCTTCATCGTGTAGGTGATCTAATTTTTGTGAGCGGAATTGGTCCGAGAAAACCAGTTACTAATGAAATTCCAGGCGGCCCTATTAAAGATGTAAATGGCAATCCTTTAGATTACGATATTAAAGCCCAAACTCGTTCAGTAATAGAAAATATCAGGATTATTCTTGAAGAGTATGGTTCAAGTTTAGAAAATGTAGTTGATGTCTATTCAATGCTTGTTGATATGGATCGTGATTTTGCTGGCTACAATGAAGTATATGCTGAATATTTTTCAGAGATTTTACCCTCGAGAACAACTTGCTCAGTTTTGGCTCTCCCAACTCCTATTGCTGTTGAACTAAAGGTTATTGCAAAGGCTTAATCAGATAAAGATTCTACTCTTTCAGGAGTACAGTCAATCGGCGCAGAAATGGGATTACATGCAACCGGGGTACCTTCAGGTATCTCTACCCAGTATTCTATTCCATCGACTTCTTCTGGATAATCTGTAGAAATAGAATGTGCCCCTACTGAAATCGCAGCCTCAAGTCTAGATGTATCATTATTATCTGCTTCTCCGTCTTCAGCATTATCTGCTCTGGATCTAACAATAAATCCGTCTCTAACTAAGGCTTCAATTTCATCACCATTTCCTATCGGATCAGTATCGGAGAAAATTGCTGCCTCTGAACTACCAGGTTCAGACATTGTAAACATTCTTGAACCATTTAATCCAGGATATTTTTCATAATAACTCTCTCTTAGATCACCACTAGAGAGTAGAATGAACATTGCTTTTCCTCTTGAATCATCAAGCAAAGGCCAACCATTTTCAGTAATTGCTTTTGAGAGAGTTTCTGAACCATCTCTTACATCGTCGGGAGTAAGGGTTTTGTTCCGTGGCCAATATTGGGTAATCTCTTGTTCAATATTTTCCAACATATTTTGCAAATCAATTACTACTGTATTATCTGTGCTTTGCTCTACCCATTCTTTAGGTTCTATCCAAATCATCAATGGGACATGCTCTTGATTTTGATTTGACCAATCTAAAAGTGTAGTTAGGCATTCTTCCAAAGTAATACAATTTGATCTTACATCATACTGATTATGATAAACATATAACTGACCTCTTGCATCCCACCATACATCAATTTCAAACTGTCTTACTCCCTGTTCTTCAGCTTGGACATCTAAAGGGTCATGAGAGTAATCATATGCTCTAATTGTAGGGCCTATAGGCGCTAAATGATAGGAATTATGTGTCCCTTTCACTTGGATGTGATTTATCCTAAGTGGAGTTAAATCTTCTTCTTCATCGGATATTTGCCTTTCCGAATCAGATAGACATCCACTGATTGAACCCGCTGCGATTATCAATACCATAATGACTGAAATCGCCTTCATCTGTTTAAGCCTACAATAGCTTTTACGTTAATAATTTCGGAGACAAACCTTCAATTATGTTTTATGTTTCGCATAAATATGGATAGGCTTTCTCCATCTGAAGTTCTAGGAATAGTTCTTCAACCAATTGAAAGAGTAACCGACACCTTAGAGCGTAAATTAGGTCTCTTTTCAGTAGTTATTCTTTCATTATCTGCAATGCTGGGAAGTGGACTTTTTGTTCTTCCTTCCTTAGCTATGATGGAACTCGGAGGAGGGGAAATTCCGGTTGGTGGTATTTGGTTAGCGTATTTATTTGCAGGTTTAGTAATTCTACCGGGTGCAATATCGAAATCTGAACTTGCTTCTGCTATGCCTTCTTCTGGTGGAGCTTATGTATACATTGAAAAAACATTTGGACCAATTATTGGTACAATATCTGGATTAGGATTGTGGGCTAATTTCATGCTTAAATCAGCTTTTGCATTAATCGGATTCAGAGCATATTTATGGGTTTTACAAGGAATTTTAGGTATTACAATTAATCTCGATTATGCAGTTATGATAATGCTAGCCTTGATTGTGGGAATTAATATTTTAGGTGCTAAAAGTATAAAGAAGGTACAAACACCAGTTGTTTTAATTTCCGTCACATATCTGCTATGTGTTTGTTTTTGGGCTTTAGCAACAACTGAATTAAATTGGGATTATGCATTGTCTAGGGAATCATTTGGGCCGGATTGGCATAGTTTTTCTTCTACAGCGGCGCTAGTCTTTGTTTCATATATTGGTGTTACAAAAATTGCGGCTGTTGGTGGTGAGATAAAATCACCCAGTAAAAATTTACCATTTGGTATACTAATTTCATTACTTTTCAGTATTGTATTATATGTTTTTGTTACCCTAACAATGGCAATCACAGTTGATCCAGTTAATTACGTTGAAAGTGGACATGCACGAGAAGATCCGATCTATATTTTCGCCTTAGATGTAGGGGGGCAGACCGTAGCAACAATAGCGGCTACATTTGCAGCAATCACTGTTCTCTCAGGCTCTCTTGCAGGTATAATGGCCGCATCTAGATTTCTTTTCGCTATGGCTCGAGATAATCTCTTACCAGTATTTTTTGAAAATGTTCATAGTAAATATGAGACTCCTCATTGGGCAATCGTTGGTACTGGTTTAGCGATGGCTGCAGCCATAATGTTCCTACCAGTTCATGACGTAGCAGAATTTGCTTCTGGATTTAATATTATGATTTTTATTGTATTAAATGCTGCAGTATTAGTGCTTCGCATGTCTGCAAAATCTCATTGGTATGAACCAGAATGGAAATCTCCATTATTTCCTTTAATCCAGATTTTAGGTATTCTTGGTGGCTCAATTCTAATTTATGCTATGGGTTCTAAGGCAGTAATTGGTGGAGCTGCCGCCATTATAATAGGATTAATAATCTATCAATCATATGGTAAAAAACATTCTGAGAATCAGATTATTACTCCTTGGGAAACTTTCCGTTTGACATTTACTAATCCCAACGAAGTAGAGCATCGACGCCGATGGGCCGCATTCCATGCTGCAGATATAGATAGAAATAATCATCTCAATTTGAATGAATTTATCTCGGCAATGCAGTCTCTAGGTTTTCCTGGCGAAGGAGAAGATGCACTTAGAGAATATTTCCATGCAGCTGATGAAAATCAAGATGGCATATTAGAAATTGATGAGTTCTTGTTAGGTGTAGAAGAATTAGAGTTTGATTAGTGATTGATTAGGCGTTTAATTGAAGGCATGTATCTTGCTCGAACATAACGAAGGTGAGTGTATGGCAATATCTAGTCGAGCAAAAAAAGTTACAACCCATACACTACAAGAAATGAAAGCAAGTGGTGAGAAAATCACTATGCTAACCTCATATGACTACTCATTAGCGAGACTTGTTGATGCGGCAGGAATTGATGTAATTCTTGTAGGTGACTCAGCATCCAATGTAATGGCAGGAAATGAAACAACCGTCCCAATCACTTTGGATCATATGATTTATCATGCTCAATGTGTGATTAATGGAGTAGATAGAGCATTAGTGGTTGTAGATATGCCATTTGGGACATATCAGGGAGATTCTAAAACGGCTCTCGACTCAGCAATTCGCATCATGAAAGAATCTGGAGGTCATGCCGTAAAATTGGAAGGTGGTTCAGAAATTGTCGAATCAGTAGTAAGAATTCAGCAAGCTGGAATTCCAGTAATGGGTCATCTTGGATTAACTCCTCAGTCAATTTATAAATTTGGGACTTACAGCGTTAGAGCTAAAGAGCAAGATGAGGCAACAAAATTACTTGAAGATGCCAAAGCATTAGAAGATGCTGGATGTTTTTCTATTGTTTTTGAAAAGATACCCGCGGAACTAGCCAAAAAAGTTAGTCAACAACTAACAATTCCAACTATTGGAATAGGAGCTGGAGTAGATTGTGATGGCCAAGTTTTGGTTTTACATGATATGCTAGGAATAACAAAAGATTTCAGTCCTAGGTTCCTTAGAAGATACTCCGATTTAGGTGAAATAATTGATGGAGCAGTCAAGCAGTACATCGATGATGTGCGTAGTAAACAATTCCCGAACGCAGATGAAGGTTACTAATTCTTACAGTTCATCTCTACAAAACTTCAAGGACAACCGCCTTTGATGGTATGTTGCTATGAGTGAACTTTGGGTAGAGCGTCACCGCCCGCGAACAGTGGGAGATATCAAAGGGCAACGTGCAGTTGTTGAAAGACTCAAAGCATATGCCGAGAAAAGAACATTCCCGCATTTACTGTTCGCAGGCCCCCCAGGTACTGGTAAGACCACTGCCGCAATAGCTTTGGCTAGAGATGTATTTGGTGAAGGTTATAGAACAAATATGTTGGAAATGAATGCTAGTGATGAGAGGAAATTAGAATCTATCCGTACCAAAGTAAAATCATTTGCTCGTACAGCACCTGTACCTGGTACCACTTTCAAAGTAATTTTCCTTGATGAGGCCGACGCATTAACTCCTGATGCTCAAGGGGCACTTAGGAGAATTATGGAACAATATGCGGAAACTTGTAGGTTTATTCTATCATGTAATTACTCATCAAAAATCATTGAACCAATTCAGTCGAGATGTGCCGTATTCAGATTCCGTCCATTACCCGAAGATCAGGTTAGAGATATGATAGTCAATGTTGCTAGAGAAGAAAAAATAGAACTTCATTCTGAAGCAGCAGATGCTATTGTCCACGTGTCTCTAGGAGACTTAAGGAAAGCCATTACATCATTACAAGTTGCTGCTTCTTTAGATAGTAATGTTACTCGAGAGTTAATTTATGAAACAACAGCAACAGCTCCTCCTGAAGAATTACATGGATATTTTCTAGCCTGTCAACAAGATGGATTCCAACCAGCTAGAAGGAGACTCAGAGAATTATTAGATAGGTTTGGATTGGCTGGAACAGATTTAGTTAATCAACTCCATCGAGAGTTAGGGAGTGTTACATTTTTCGATGAGCATCAAAAACTTAAGGTTACTGAAGTTATGGCTGAAACAGATTTTAGAATGGTCGAAGGTGGAGGAGAGTCTCTACAGTTAGACGCTATGACTGCAATGATTTGCTCTAAAATCAATCAAGAACAGTAGTTTGAGCGATAGAAATTGTATATGTTAATTCGGTAATATTAACCCATGGCGAGCCTTCTTCAGTCATTGTTATTTCAATAGTATATTCTCCAGGATCTAAAGTTCCTAAATCCCAAGCCAAACCGATGTCACTTCCATGGGAGCTTATTCTATTTCCTCTAGTCCAATTATTAATTGAATCAAACATTTCCATTTCTTCTGTATGTGAGATAGCGGTTCCATTGGCTAATTCTTCAATTATTTCTCCTCTATAATATAATGAAGCTACAATATTAACAGATTCAGCATCCACATTATCTCTTACTGCCATACCCATTACTACATCAACAGTATCTTGATTCAAATTAATCGTATAAACACCATTCTTCCATGACGTTTC
This sequence comes from Euryarchaeota archaeon UBA89, assembly GCA_002495525.1. Taxonomy (GTDB): domain Archaea; phylum Thermoplasmatota; class Poseidoniia; order Poseidoniales; family Thalassarchaeaceae; genus MGIIb-O2. Next base: position 9,610 of record DAFS01000026.1, read on the forward strand.
TTCAATACCTTCTGTTTGTTCAATATCTATTCCGCCTGCGAGAGTTGGAGGTGCAATATCTGCTAGGGGAGGATTTGAAACAATGAAAGAAAATGCTAACCAAGTGAAAACAAATAAGAAAATTGCTCTAAACCAATTCCCATTAGTATATAATTCGCTATATTTTCTTGGAATAATAATTTTATGAATAGGTATTATTGTTGCACACAATAGTAGAGGGAGAAGATATAATATGGCGCCGGGTTCGTCCATTCTAGGCATCAAAAGGTATCGTATTCCCAATGCTACTGCCATTCCATAAATAATTACAAGCCACATTGAATAAGCATCTGCTATTTCTTTTACTGCATGTGCGGCCGGATCGAAATCTTCAATCTTTTTCGGCGTATTTTTACTATCTTTTTTGTCCCCTCCAGACCTACGCTTACGGTCATTGTAGGCGTTAGCACGAAGGGCTGTATCAACGTCGACCACATCCTTCCGACAACGAACTACTCATCAAAGGTACTGATGTAACAAGTTCCTAAAAATACTCATTTGTTCGACGGTTATACTCAAATGGTGGTTGTCACTCGAACCACTTACTGCCGGGGTGGCGTAGTTGGTAGCGCGTCGGACTCATAGGGTAATTTTTGATGGAAATATGATTTTTGTTGAAACTAGTCATGAGCGCAACAGCCTGCTTTGAGTGTCTGAGACATCCGAAGGTCGCGGGTTCAAGTCCCGCTCCCGGCACCACTAATTTTGCTGTTTGCAATCTCCTTCACAAGCATCATAGATTTCTCCATCCAAAATAAATTGGAAAGCTATTTCAGCAGGTTCTGATGGATACCAAAGATATCCATGTGCTCCATTCCCTGGACCAAAGATATTTTCTTCAGGAGCAGT
>DAFS01000015.1:0-7379 GCA_002495525.1 Euryarchaeota archaeon UBA89
ATCGGGTGGGTTGAAATAGGGTTGGTAAGTCGCGAGGATGCCGTAAAGGCCACTGGAAACAGTGAACACGGGAGGACCGTACAATGAGTAATGAAAAACAAGAGATTGGAGATGACTTCTCCTATATTATCAGAATGGCTGACAGCGACATAGATGGATTGAAACCAATTGCTATTGGATTAACATCTGTAAAAGGAATTGGAGTAAGAACTTCACAGCAACTTTGCAGATTAGCAGAAATAGATGGTACGAAACTTGGAGGGCATCTTGAGGATGTAGAACAGGATAGACTTAGAGAAACTATTGACGGATATGCAACAAATGTACCTTGGTGGTTAGTAAATAGGCAAAGAGATTTAGAATCGAATGAAGATGCTCATTTAGTTGCATTAGATGTTCGGATGACAAGGGATGACGATATATCACGTCTAGCAGGAATGAAGACATACCGCGGACTAAGGCACCGAAGTGGTCACAAAGTTCGTGGACAGAGGTTGAGAAGTAATGGTAGAAGTGGAACTGCACTTGGTGTGCAGAGGAAAAAGTGAGGTGAGTTAATGGGAGATCCAAAATTCGCAAGATCAAAAACACAAACTCCAACTCATCCCTGGAAACAAGCACGTATAGATGAAGAACATGCTTTGAAAGAAAAATATGGGTTAAAGAAAATTGGTGGCATGAAAGAAATCTGGAGAGAAAAATCCGCTTTGAGACGTCATAGGAACCAGGCAATGAAACTTATTGGAAGAGTAGATACTACTGAAGGACACTTCGCTAGAGAAAAAACAGATATGATAGATTCATTATGCCGTAAAGGGCTATTAGTTGAAGGAGCTAGTCTGGACGATGTTCTACAAATTAATGTCGAACATATGTTATCTAGAAGATTACAATCAGTAGTATACTATAGAGGACTAGCTCCATCGATGAGAGCTGCTAGGAATATGATTGTTCACGGACACATTTCGATTGGTGAACAGCGAATGACAGTTCCGGGATATCACATCAAGAAAGAAGAAGAAGAAATGTTAAATTATTCCTCAAACTCAGTTTACATAGATCCTAACCATCCATTCAGAGTTGAAATGGAAAAACTAAGATTGACTATGGTCAGTGATGAAGAACCTGAAGAAGTAGGAGCACCTAAAGCTGCTACAGAAGATTTCGTTGAGCAGATCAAGAAGGATGCGGAAGAAGCACCCAAAATTGAAGAAACTATTCCTAAGGAGGAGAAATAATGGGACATAAGGCAATTTTACATATTTTCAGCACTAGTAACAATGTTCTTATCACTGCCACAGATCTAACTGGAGCAGAAACAATTTGCAAAGTTTCAGGCGGTATGGTGACCAAGGGCGGCAGTGACTCAGGAGGGCAGTTCGCTTCAACTCGTGCAGCAGAAAGAATAGCTGAAATGCTTGCAGAGAAAGAATTTGATCAAGTTATCGTGAAATATAGGGGAGCAGGTGGAAATCGAAATCACAATGCACCTGGGGCTACGTCAGCAATTCGTGCCCTTACTAGAGCGGGTGTTCAAATAACACGTATTGAAGATGTGACTCCGATTCCGACAGATGGTACAAAAGCGAAAGGTGGCCGACGTGGCCGAAGAGTGTGAGGTGTGAAAAATGGTTAAAGTTACAATTATTGAAGAATCAGATGATAAAATTAAGATTTTATTGGCCGAGACTGATAGAGCTTTGGTAAACTCAATTAGAAGAAGTTTGATTTCAGATACTCCAAAAATGGCTATAGAAACTGTTCGTTTTGAAATGGGAACTATAGAACAAGAAGACCAAGTTTGGGAAACTACTGGACCTCTTCCTGACGAAGTAATTGCACAAAGGCTTGCAATGATACCTATTCCAACACGTCATGACGAATTCCATTTCCAACACGAGTGCCCTAACTGTGCAGATCTTGTTGAAGAAGATAGGGGATGCCCATTGTGTACTATGATTTATACTTGCAAAGCTTTCGGAAGTAAAGAAGGAACTATGGTAACTGCAAACGATCTAAATTACCTCGGAGATTCAAGTTTAGAAATACCTGAATTATACAAAACAATCCCAATTACAAAACTATTCCATGGACAAATGATTGAGTTCTATGCTACTGCAATAATGGGTAGAGGTAGAGACCATGCAAAATGGTCACCTGCATGTGGAGTTGCATTCGAGCCAAGGCAAAATGGAATTATTAATAATAAAACTAAAGCAAAAATATTATGGGATCTAAAACTAGGAATAACAGCAAAAGATTTCACAGATGGTAGATTAGAGGATTACTACAAAGTCGAAGAATTGAAATCACAGCTACATCATGTTGGCGAGGGTACTGAAGAATCAAGAACTTTCAAAGATGCAATAACTTTGGAAGATATCCCTGGAGAATTTGTACTAAGTTTCGAAACAGATGGGTCAATGACTCCTAGAACCGCATTCAATATGGCTGTCAAAGAATTAGCTGGAAGATTCAATATTATCGAGCAAGATAGTAAAGCAATACTCTGATTAAATTAACAAGTATTTATTCAGTTAGATACAGGATGCAGCGGCATGACTGTGGTAATGGGACGTGGTGAGTGCGGCTCACATGTGACTCTGATTTTTACAGTTGATGATGAGGAGAAAGAAATCGTAAATCAAGGTAGTTTGGGGGCTGGACTTTGTCTAGAACAAGGGGTCGAAACTATTGCTAGAGGAATTGAAGGCGACTTTGGAATTGATATTAAATTCGTTGAAGGAATTGGAAGAAGTGGCCTGTATGAGCGCACATTAGAATTACTATCAGAAGAAATTATAAATTTTAGAGAATACTCATGGGATTTAGCTGTAAAACTGAAATTGCCATTATCACAAGGATTTGGTATGTCTGCCTCGGGAGCAATTTCCGCAGCAATGGCATTTCAAAGAGCATTAGGCGAGCCACATGAGGAAAGTTTGAGAAGAGCTTTCGCTATTGCACATAGAGTAGAAAGAGAACTTTCTACTGGACTGGGTGATGTTACTGCTTTAGCAGCTGGAGGAGTGGAACGAAGAATATCTGCAGGAGCACCATTTAGTGGAAAATTACTCAACAGAGGGCCCGGGAAATCAGAAGGTTGGACTAGTGAAATAAATGTAATTCTAACTTGGAGAGAAGATTCAGGTAAACATACATCATCATATATAGATAATCAAAAATGGAAAGAATCAATCAGTTCTGCAGGCATTAAACAGATGGACCAACTTGTAAATGGGAAATGGGGGGCTTCCCGTTGGGAAGAACTATTGGAAAGATCACAGATTTTTGTATCCGAAAGCGGGTTATTAAATGACTCTCTGAGACTAGAACTGCTGAATGAAGTGGAAGAGATGATAAATAAATTAAATCTTGATTTGAAGCCTCTATTATGTCTACTTGGTAAAAGTTTAGTTATCGTACCAAAAGATGTAGGTCCAAGCAATGATATTGATTCCAGTTCTTTAATTAATCAACTAGAAAAAGCAGGATTCAATACTATAATAACAAAAGTAGGAAAACTATTCTGAATCAGATAGTTTTTCATGGAATGTTGCTAATGGCTGTAGGTTTAGTGGACTGGAATCCAATAATATTGCACCTCTTAATTTGAGTGTCTCACAAAAACCATGACGATAAACAATTGCTCCTTGACCGTATTCATTCACATACCTATCAACTTGTTTCTGGGTTTTTTTCCTTGGAAATCTCAAATCTGCACCAAAAAAGTGTTTGGCATCAATCCAAGCACAGGGGATTCCATTAATTCTAACATCATCCAGTAATAATAAGTCGGGAGTTATTATTGCACGTCCTTCAGATTTTTTTTGTTCATCAAGTAATTCTTCTTGACGTCTAAATCTAATATTAAGTGAATTGAAATAATCGCATAAAATATCTTCAAAAACTTCGGCCGCACTTTGTGTTTCAGATTGATTTACTGAACTAACACGATCCGCAGATTCTGCGATTTGGAATTGTTCTCTATCTCGCTGATCGAGTTTACTGGGTGCTTTTAGAGTTTCTTTAATCTTATTTTTTGACCATCCTCTTCCAGTTAAAATTGCTCTGAATACATTGACTGGAGGAGCATCAAATCTAGTCGATAGAGATAAGACACTTTCTCCTGAATCATATCTTCTCTTCAATTCATTGGCACGACTCATTAGCCTCCCGTGAGAATAAACACTTTTTTCTTGATTAAGGGCACTTCTTAGAGAAAGTGATTGTTCGAGAGTAATATCTAATTTCTCAATCTTCTTTGCAATTTGTTCCACCCTTTCTTCAGGAAGAAAACCAAATTCGCCTGGTGAGCAGACTAGTGGACTGGCTTTATTTTGAACAGACTTCGGAACCGCATTCAACTTCCAGTTAATATTGACCGTTGTTGCAGGAGGGTCAATATCTTGAGTAAAACCCATTGGAGGTGGGTCTACAGTAAAACGAGATAAAGCACGCTCAACTGCTTCTTTATCGCCCGTTGACTTTACTCCTGAGGGAGTTTTATTCCTGTTGGAACGATGACGACGATTTCGGCGCTTTGGCCTCTTCTTACCTTCTTCTTGGTCACTCAATAATTAGTCCAAGTGGAAGGGGCCCATGAACCCACCGCGAGAAAGATTAGGAAAAAATCTAAATGAATGCAATTCCGGGATTTAATGGCGAAGAAACTCGTGCTTTACCTGCAACATCCTCTCCATCACCGACATCATAAGAAAATACATTATTAATCGACAAAGAATAAGCTATGAAATCTGCATTTTTATTAATAAAATCTGATTCGTTAAATCTCAAATTAATCAGAGATTTCTCTGCTTCCGACCAAGTGTGTATCTTACCTCTCGTTTTCTTATTCCCAGTAGTAAATGATTGCCAAGTTTGAATGACTTCTCCACGTAATTTTTCGACTCCAAATACTCCTAATGATTTGACATGATTCATTCCATTTTTCTTAAAATCGAAATTTTTATCTGAAAGGGATAACGCTTCAATTGCAATATCATTCTTCCATTTAGGTGATGTTTGAATTATACATTTAGAAATAGCGACTTCAGAATGCCTACTTGCCAATCCTTTGACATTTCTAGAACTATCAATCAGGTCTCTAAGATACTGCTCTTTTGCAATATGAATTATGTCATCTTCAAGTTCGCTAACATTGCTAATGATATATTCACTTACCATATCTTGATTACCAACTTTTGACCAGAATTCTTCTGCTATATGGGGGGTTGCAGGCGCTAACATTGGAATCCAATGTCTAAAGAAAACTTCAGTAGATTTTCTATCTGAACCCCCTCTCCTTCTATACCACTGCCAATCAGATAACATCTCAAAATGACTAATCATTACACCTTCTCTAAGGCTGATATTTTCCATCGCTGATTTCCATTTCAAGTGATTGAGCCTCATCTTAGATAATAGCCAAGAATCAATTTCACTAGGCGCATCTATGAAAGATCTTGAAGATTCAAATGCATCAATAATTGATTGCATTTGCTTATGATTGGAAATAATAGCATTATCTGACCAGTCCATCCCTGCTTCAGGATTAGCCCCGTATAGTATGAATAATCTTACAGTATCTGCTCCATATTCATCTACCATAATCTCTGGACTGACAGTATTTCCTAGAGATTTACTCATCTTTGCTTGTCTATTTCCAAGATCAGAATTACAGGTGGGACATTTTAATCCATTTTTATCTACATGATACTCTATATTACATTCACTACAGAATGGGGCAGGAGCATTCAGCATACCTTGACAAACTAATTGCCCGAATGGTTCTCCGATACTGTTCATTCCAATATCTCTCATAGCTTTTGTAAAAAATCTAGCATAAAGGAGATGCATGACAGCATGTTCAATTCCTCCAATATACAAATCAATTCCATCTTCCATCCAATAATCAACTATTTTTTTATCAAATGGACTATTTAGATTGTCTGAATTTGCATATCTAAAAAAGTACCAAGAGGAGTCATAAAATGTATCCATAGTATCAGTTTCACGCTTAGCTGGTTTACCACATTTAGGACAAATAACATTAAGAAAATCTTCATTCGTTGCTAGTGGATTACCACTCTCGTCCCAACTAAACTTAATATCCAAGGGTAATTTAACTGGTAAATCCGATTTAGGAACGGGGACAACTCCACAACTATCACAATGGATCATAGGTATCGGTGTTCCCCAAAATCTTTGACGGCTCAATAACCAATCTTTGAGCCTATATTGCACAGTACCATACCCTGAACCTTCTAATTCAAGAGTTTCAATCACCCTAGATTTTGCTTCATTTCCATATAATTCATCAAATCCATCACGTGAAGAATTCTTCATATATCCAAGGGAATCGAAGACGGGGTTTTCTTCAATAGCTTCATCGTCAGGATTTCGAGAAAGTACTGGCCTAATAGGTAGATTATATTTTTTAGCAAAGTCATAATCTCTCTGGTCATGCCCAGGGACTGCCATTACTGCACCTGTTCCATAACTAGCAACCACAAAATTACCAGCATAAATAGGAACTTTATCACCGTTTAATGGATTAATTGCAAATCTTCCAAGTGGTACGCCTTTCTTTTCCTTAAGCATGTTTATTCTTTCAAACTCAGACATTTTAGCGCACTCATCACGAAGATTACGCCATTCTTCCTCATATTCTGTACCTAACACAAGAGATTCGCAAAGAGGATGTTCGGGTGAAAGTGTCACAAAAGTTACTCCAAATATTGTATCAGGCCTGGTAGTGAATGCACCAATTACGGAATCCTCTCCTTCAACTGGAAAATCAATATGTGCGCCTTGTGAACGACCTATCCAATTACGCTGCATAGCTTTCACATTTTCAGGAAAATCTATGTGTTCCAGATCATCTAACAATTCGTCTGCATATTCTGTCATTCGAAGAAACCACTGAGCCATATCTTTCTGTATGACTTCCAAACCACATCTCCAACAGCGATTATTTTTTACTTGTTCATTTGCCAGTACTGTATCACAATCAACACACCAATTTACGGGGGCAAAGCGTCTTTCTACCAGTCCTGCTTCGTAAAATTTGATGAATATTTCTTGATTCCAGCGATAATATTCAGGAGTTGAGGTTGCAAATGTGCGATCCCAATCATAAGAATATCCCATTCTTTCTTGGTCTTTACGTATCATAGCGATATTTCTTTCAGTTACGTTATGAGGATGGCCACCCTCCTTCTTAGCTGCATTTTCTGCAGGCATTCCAAAGGAGTCGTACCCCATTGGATACAAGACATTCTTTCCTATTAATCTTTGAAATCTGGCCATTGCATCGCCAATAGAGTAATTTCTTACATGCCCCATATGCATGTTACCTGATGGATAAGGAAACATTT
>DAFS01000015.1:7685-12974 GCA_002495525.1 Euryarchaeota archaeon UBA89
GGATAAGGAAACATTTCAAGACAGTAAAATTTGGGTTTTGTGGAATCCACATTGACTGAAAAGATTTTTTCATCTTTCCATTTTTGCTGCCAATGTTGTTCAATCTTGTGCATATCATATCCCATTGAAACACTTCCTGTAAATTTTCTCAATTTAATATTCCTATCCTGCAATGAGTAATGATTGTTAGAGGTCTATCTTCACTAGTTAATGGGTTGAACACTTGACTCACATGTGTCGACTATTAGAGTTTGATATGAAACCTCTCCTTAGAATATGAGCCGGTATTGCTATGCAGTAGGTTCACTTGGATTACTATAATGCTCGGTGATGGAGAGTTTGATATTCAAGAAAGTGAAGATGGAATAGAAGTTTGGGTTACTCAAATGGGTAACTACATGAACATGAATACAGCCTGGATAAATAGAACTACCGGAACTGTAGCAATTGTTGACCCATTTGATTCTGAAAGATGGGTTTCTGCACTAAAACAAGAAGGTTTACGACCTACTCATTTACTTTATACACATACTCATAGAGATCATGTAGAAGGGTATGCAAAAATGATCAGTCTTGTACCAGAAATTCAGGTATGGGGGCATGAGAGTGCATCGGTGTCAGGACTACTGTCGTTTGCTGTGTTTAAGAAAGTAAATTTTACTAAAAAATGGGATAATGAACCAAACACAACTATCCAATGGAGTTGTGGTGGGATAAATCTTGGAATTACTCATTCTCCGGGTCATGCCCCTGGACATGTAACTATACATGGGCATGGAGTTTATCATGCAGGTGATTTACTATTTACAGCACATAGTGGAAGAGTGGATTTACCAGGAAGTGATCCTTTAGCACAATGGAATAGTATATTTTATGCTCGAAAACTACTAGAAAATTTACCTAGAGAATGGAGATTAATTCCAGGACATAGGTATGATTGGATAGATGGGACCACTCCGGATTGGGTTAGTATTGAAGAGGTATTGAAACATAATTTTTCACTTAATTCTCCGGTATTAGAACAATTGGAGGGGAATTAATGGTAAAAATAGAAGCGAAATATGTAGGAGGTTTTCGATGTGTTGCTACTCATACACCATCAGGGAAGGAACTGATAACAGATGCTCCTCTAGATAACCATGGTAAGGGTGAATCATTTTCTCCTACCGACTTACTAGCTACTTCTATGCTTACATGTATTATGACTATAATTGGTATCAGAGCTGAAAAGAAAGGAATAGAAGTTTCGAACATGTATGGAAGTGTTGAGAAAACTATGCATCAGAATCCAAGGAGAGTCGGTAAGCTAGAGATAATAATAAAACTGCCAAATAATATAGATCTAAAAGATAGAGAATGGCTAATGCAAGAAGGTTGTGAATGTCCAGTATGTCACTCAGTAAATCAAACAATGGAAGTGGAAATTACTTTTGATGATTAGTGAGTTTTATCGAACCTTTCTCTAGAAATTCCCAATTTTTTAACAATTTCTTCTGTTATTCCTTTTTTCAAAGAACCTTCTCTTTCTAATGCAGAAACAGTAGCTAACACTATACTATTAGTATCAATTTCAAAGAATCTTCTTAATTCTAGTCTATCATCTGACCTTCCAAAACCATCTGTTCCAAGAACAATAAACTTACCACCTACCCAGCGTTGAATCATTTCAGGAACTGCTGTGATATAATCTGAAACTGCAACTGTCACAATTTCATCCCCAAAACACTCAGACACATAAGGTATTTTTTCTTCTTCAGGATATAAACGATTAATCCTTTGAGATTCTAAACCCTCTCTTCTTAATTCACCGTATGATGTAACTGACCATATCTCGGAATTAATACCAAGTTCTGCTAATTTTTCAGATGCCTCGATCACATGAGAAAGGATAGGCCCTGAGCCTAAAATTCTAACATTAGGGCCTTTTTTATCATTAGTTCCTGATAATTTATATGCACCTTTGATTATTTTTTTATCTATACCTTCAGGTTTTGGAGGCTGTCTTTCATTTTGATTATACAGCATTATATAATGGAAAACATCTTGATTTTTACCCCACATCTCATCAATTCCATGACGAATAATCGTAGCTAACTCATAGGCATATGCTGGATCCCAAGAACGGCAGAATGGAACTGTACTGGCGTGAAGTAATGAGTGCCCATCTTGATGTTGCAATCCTTCACCATTGAGTGTAGTTCTTCCTGCTGTAGCGCCCATTAAGAATCCTCTAGCGCGAGCGTCTGCTGCTTGCCAAATTTGGTCATTTACACGTTGAAAACCAAACATCGAATAAAATATGTAGAATGGTAGAGTTGGTGTCATAGCATGAGAATATGATGTTGCGGATGCGATCCATGAAGCTATTGAGTTTGCTTCAGATATACCTTCTTCCAAAATCTGGCCAGTAATAGATTCCTTATATTTCATTATCATTTTATGGTCTACTGGTTTATATTTTTGGCCAGAATGAGAATAAATTCCAAACTCACTAAATAATGGGTCCATCCCAAATGTGCGGCCTTCGTCAGGAATTATGGGCACCACTTTTTCTCCTATTTCCGACTTCATTAGATTTCTTAATAATCGGACGAAAGCCATAGTGGTGGATACTTTCTGTCCTTCAGGAGTACCATTATCGAATTGTGAATAGGTTTCTTCGGATGGGAGATTGAAGTCAATATTTGGAGATTTTCTGGATGGTAAATATCCACCTAATTTACCTCTAGTAGAATGTATATATTCTAGTGCTTCCGATTCTTCATCTAATGAATAAAATGGACTGCTTTGTAATTGTTCATTATCTAAGGGAATATTTAGACGATCTCTGTATGCAATTAAATCTTCAATATTCATTTTCTTTTTCTGATGGGTTGTATTTCTGCCAGCAAAGGAGTCTATGCCCCATCCTTTGACTGTGTGTGCCAATATGACTGCAGGCTTATCGGACTCCAATGCGGCATGATAAGCGGCGTATATCTTCATTGGATCATGTCCTCCTCTTCTTAAATTGATAATATCTTGCTCAGAAAGTTTTTTGCCAATGGAAACTAGTTCCTCTGAACCACTAAATAGTTCGTCACGGAAATCAGACGGTGAAAGAGTACTCATTCTTTGGAAATCCCCATCATTTATTTCCTCGAGTCTAGAAAGTAATACTCCATTAGAATCTTGGGAAAATAAACGATCCCAGTTACTATCCCATAAAACTTTGAAAACGTCCCAACCCGCACCTCTATAGAGCCCTTCTAACTCTTGAATTATCTTAGAGTTGCCACGTACGGGGCCATCCAGCCTCTGAAGATTACAATTTACTACAGTAATCAAATTATCTAGTTTTTCTCTGCCTGCAACTGCTATTGCTGCTATGGACTCAGGTTCATCCATTTCGCCGTCTCCTAAGAAAGAATACACAGTACTTTGCGACGTGTCAATTAAATTTCTATTTGTTAGATACTTCCAAAATCTTGCCTGCATAACTGCGGCTAATGGTCCTAAACCCATTGATACAGTTGGGTATTCCCAGAAATCTTTCATTAAACGAGGATGGGGGTAGGATGAAAGACCATCTAGAAAGGCTTCTTGACGAAAATTAACCAATTGGTCCCGAGTAATACGTCCTTCTAAGAAAGCACGGGCATAAATTCCAGGACTACCATGACCTTGAATGTAAAGAGCATCCCCAATCCCATTAGATTCTTTTCCTTTGAATACATGATTGAATCCTACTTCATAAATCATAGATGAAGAAGCATATGTGGAGATATGCCCCCCTATGCCGTCTGTTCTCCTATTTGCATCTGAAACAATTAGAGCAGAGTTCCATAAAATTGCATTTTGAATTTCTTTTTCAATTTCTAAATTGCCCGGATATGCTATCTGATTATCCCAAGGAATTGTATTTACGTAAGGTGTTTGAGAGGCTGGAGTTATTTCTACACCCAAGTCTTGCGCTTCTGCCAAAATCTCATGTAACAACAATCTAGCCCTCTCAAGACCTGATGAATCTACAACTGAACGTAATGATTCTAACCATTCATCGGTCTCTTCTGGATCTATATCCGGTAACCTCTGATGGTGATTGTTACCTGACATTGGACCACTCTGCCCCCATAGGGGCAGACTGGCGAGTATGCAAAAGGTTTTGAATCTTCAAGAAATGTTTTCACATAATTTTACTTGATTTGGGACTTGTTACTACTAAATGACAATGATGTAAGGTTCTAATTCCTGCAACTGTTACAGCTGAATCTCCAGAAATATTTCTTTCGCCGTTCCAGTTACTGACTGTTTGGGAAACTGTATTTACCCCAGCTAAATTCATTGGATCTACCTTTAGTTCAACTATTACCTGTTCTATCTCACCTAACCATTCTAGTGTTGCATTAATAGATTTTTTAGCAAATCCATGCCTTTGTTCAGAACTTCTTACCCAGTATCCAAGATTCCATTTGGCCTCTGTCGTTCTAGTAACGTTATCAAAACCAATAAGTCCTAACAAAGTTTCATCCCATGGCCTAATCATTACCCAATGATGCATTAGGCCACTTCTTCCCATTCTTTCAGTTTCTTGTAAAAAAGATTCTATTTGTTCTAGAAATGGTTTATCCGGATTAATCCATGGCATGGCTCGACTTACTTCGGGCCATGTTTCTTCGAATGCTTCTAATAATTTTGAAATGTAAGTAGCAGATGCTGGTCTAAGAACAAGCCCCTCATCGACCGTTATTGATGATGTCGCACGTCTTGACACAAGGCCTCCGAAGAGGTACTAATGCATCACTTCTACGGAACGGTGTTTTCAAAAAATTAAGGTCGTAATTTCTTTTTAGCAGTAATTAGATTATTATCATCAGGAATTAATTTTAAGGCATTCTCTAACATTTTATCAACGGATTGTGAACGCCCAATCCTCTGTAATAATGCGCCTATTGGGTAAATTAGCTTGGAACGATTTCCTAGATGTGGACCGACTTCATCAAGCAATACCGTCGCTTGAGCTGTATCTTTAGCCCTAGCAGCCTCCATTGCTGATTTAACCTGTAGAGCGACATCCCTATCAGTCCATTTTTCTTGTTGGGGCCAAGGCCAATAATTTGGTTCTGCTATTGGAATTGAAGATAATATTTCATCTGCTGAAATTACAGGAGGGAGTGGTAGAGGAGGTGGCGGCATAGGAGCTAGAACCTCATCAGAAGGAGGCGGGGGTGGAATTAATGGAGGAGGTGGTACTATACGGTTCTCTATAATAGGTGAATCTGGCTCTGGCTCTGGCTCTGGTTCAGGTTC
>DAFS01000015.1:13374-61801 GCA_002495525.1 Euryarchaeota archaeon UBA89
TCACCTACTGGCTGAACTAATTCAACCGGTTTGTAAGATATCTCATCAACCTCTTTAACCTCTTCTTCCGGTATCTCAAACTTGGTGACAAATTCAGGAGCATCTTCAGGTTTCAAAACATAATCCTCTTCTTCTTCATCAATAGGTTCTGGATGATCTACAGTTAGAGCAAATGAAGGATTTTTTGAAACTACTATTCCATCATCATCATCATATTGCTGAACATCTATAGTTACATCGTCAATTTGGAAAGTTGTTTTAGACCAATCGATTATTTCTTCGGACTCTTCTTCATCAAAGTCACCTAATAGTTCATCAAAAAGATCGTTTGTGATTTCTTCATTTGGTCCCGAATCTTGTTGAAATGAGGGTTTTTGGAGTTCATAAAAGCATAATTTACAGTTTATTGCATCTACATCATTCTTATGTTGGCATGCAGGACATAACTTTCCCGGTTCCTCCGTATTCCTCCAATTCCGAAACTTATCGAACACCCTGCATCCCCTCAGACATTCGCACTCGACAAAACATACCGTATAATCCTCACGTGAGAAAGTGTAAATCAATAAATTGAATATTTCTGAATATACACTAGAAAGCGTGATGTGTGTATTCTCTCTGCATATAATCATGGGAGGAGGTTCAGACGGCCCTCCTGTAAAATTTAATAGAAGTCAAGACCATCATGAATTATACTTAAATCTCATAAAATGGGAACTAGATGATGAAATGCAAAATGTTCGAGAAAAATTACAAAACTGGAATAAAAAAAGGCTGATTGAAAACGGAATTACACTTTTTGATTTGATTGGAAAAAATGATGGTTGGTTATTCGGGCAAAGAATTGTTAAATTCACTAATAAGAAAAAGAATGATATGGGTTTTCATCGCTTCAGACAGGGAGATATTGTACTAATTTCAAGAAAAGATCCTTTGAAAGAAACCCCTCTAGAAGGCACTATTTATTCAACGTCTAGATCTTCAATAAAAATTGTATTCTCAGATACGCCTAAAGATATTAGAAAACATACTTGGAGACTTGACAAAGGAGCCAATAGAATTGCTTTTGATAGGATGAGAGATGCTCTAAATAGTATATTTGATGAAGATGGAGGGGTTCCTTTGAGAGATCTATTACTTGGTATGGTACATGACCCTCCAGGCACTGCTAGTCTGATACCAGAACTTGGAGGAGCAAGGGGGAGAACTACTACTTATGCCCATGATCTAAACCAACCTCAATTAATTGCATCAAAAGCTGCTGTTGAAAGGAGATTAACATTAATTCAGGGACCACCAGGTACTGGAAAAACTCATACTGCAGTAAGAATATTAGAATCTTGGTCGAAAATGGATATTGGAACTATACTAGCTGTAGCTGATTCAAATGTTGCAGTTGATAATTTGCTTGAAGGATTACTGGCTAGAGGCGTAAGAGTTGTGAGATTAGGACAACCGGTAAAGGTTAGAGAGAAATTAAGAATGGCTACAATGGATGCGAAAATGGAAAATCATCCTTTGAGAAGAGATTTAGATACTCAATTGGAACTAAATGATAAATTGAATAGAAGGATTAGTTCAATGAAAGGTAAAGAAAAGGGATTGGCTTATCGAGATATCAAAAAGGGATGGAAAGAAATTCGAAGAATTGAAAATCAAATTAGAGATGATATCTTAGATAGGACACAAGTTGTTTGTTGTACGTGCATAGGATCTGGAAATGAAATTCTAGATGGAAGGAGATTTCCTCAAGTATTGATTGATGAAGCAACACAGGCTACAGAGCCAGCATCGTTAGTAGCATTAACTAGAGGAGCAAGGCAAGTTGTATTAGTAGGAGATCATAAACAATTACCTCCGACTGTGATATCATTTAGAGCAGAAGAAAAAGGCTTGAAGAGGTCATTATTTGAAAGATTAGTAGACTTAGGAATTGAACCTTTACTTTTGTCTACACAATACAGAATGCACCCCGCAATCTCAAAATTTCCAAATCAACATTTTTATTCAGGTAGGTTAGATGATGGTGTAAAATCTGAGAATCGTCTAGCTCCC
Organism: Euryarchaeota archaeon UBA89; assembly: GCA_002495525.1. Lineage (GTDB taxonomy): Archaea > Thermoplasmatota > Poseidoniia > Poseidoniales > Thalassarchaeaceae > MGIIb-O2. The sequence continues at coordinate 15,430 of DAFS01000015.1, forward strand.
GCCGGTTTACTTTGGCCCGATTGGGATAACCCTGTTGCATTTGTCCCAGTTGATGGAGGAGAAATTGTTTCCCCGGATGGAACATCTAGAGAGAATCCTACTGAGGTATCATGGGTGATAAAAATTCTAAATGATATATTGGAAGCAGGAGAAATTACAAAGAAAGACATTGGAATAATTACTCCTTACGCCGGACAAGTGAGAGCTATTCGTAATTCAATGAGTGAAAAATTAGATGATGTTGAAGTAAAAACTGTTGATGGTTATCAAGGAAGAGAAAAGGAAGTAATCATTTTCTCATGCGTTAGATCAAATACCCAAAAAAATATTGGATTTTTATCTGAAATGAGAAGATTAAATGTGGCCTTAACCAGAGCAAAAAGGGGATTGATTGTTATTGGCGACCCGGCAACTTTGCGTAATGATAAGAATTGGAGAGCATGGCTAGAGTATATTCGTGATAGTAAGTTTGAGGCGTGGCACCTCTTGGGAATGAATTGAGGGGATGCTATGAACGACCATGATTCACCAATTTCTATCAATAAAGGCGGTACTACGCTTGCTAAGGCATTGGTGTCTGAAGAAGGTGGACATTGGCCCGTTCCAGAAGGAACTATATTGGCATCAGGAGTAAGAAGAGTAGCTTCTTTTGTCTTAGATACTACAATTGTTAATACAATCTTACTAATATTTTCCAAAGGGAAAATGATTAATGCATGGAACCTCACACTCTGGTCTTCTTCCAACTTTCATCATGCTTTAGCTATGGGCATAATTATCTTAATTTCTCATTGGCTTTATTGGAAATATACAGGTTTGTATTATTCTCGTTCTTTCGGACAAAAATTAATGGGTTTGGCTGTTCTAGCAGAGGATGGTTCAGAAATGACTAATAGGATGTGGGAAATACGGGCTTGGAAGAAACTAGTATACCTAATATTCCCTTTCAGTTTCTACTTTGGAGCATATGATTTGGCTCGTATTTCTCAAAGGCATACACATCAGTCAAATGTAGATTTACGTGTTGGCTCAATAGTTGCTCATGCAAACTCATTACCTCCTGCGAATAGAAAGCACATTAAGTAGGGTGATATTTTGAATAAAAAAGTTGAAGAAGTGTTGAAAGGGAATTGTATAGTTTATCCCACTTCTACTCTTCCAGCTTTAGGATGTACTCTAACGTCTGAATCCCTAGATGAATTATATAAAATTAAAAAAAGACCAGCGAAAATGATAGTTAGTATAGGAGTTAGTAACTTAAAACAGGCTTCTGAATTGGTTCATTTAACACACGATTTAGAAAATTTCATGTCGGCATTTCCAGAAGGTTCTCTGACAATAATTCTCCCTGCAAAAAAAACACTTGATAGTAGATTAGGAGGAGAGAAGATAGCAATTCGTGTTTTAGCTGACCCTGTTGCTAAAGAATTCATTGAGAAAACGGGTCCATTAACTGCGACTTCTGCTAATATTAGTGGATCAGAACCGTTGAGAGACTGTGAAATGGCTGCAAAAACACTTTCTTCTTCGGAGAATATGGTTTCATACATATCGGGGACTTGCTTGGGAGGAGCACCCAGTACCTTGATAGCATGGTATACGGTCTGTAAATCACCCAACGGTAACGAGATTGAGGTTTTGAGAGAAGGTTTGGTCGAGGAAAAGGAGATTCAAGAATGGTGGAAGAAGCGGACTTAAAGCAATGGAGAGACGCTGGCCACGTTGCAAGAAGAACTTTGGAAGGCATAAAAGATGAGATTCAGGAAGGGAAATCTTGGATAGAAGTAATTGATTCTGCTGAGAGATTTATCAGAAGACATGGGGGGCAAGCAGCGTTTCCAGTTACAATTTCTGTAAATGATATTGCTGCTCATTTTACTTCTAGCCATCATGATTTGCCCCCAGAAGGATGGGATAAACCAATGATTTTTGAGAAAGGAGACCTAGTTAAATTGGATGTTGGCGTTCATATCAAAGGTGCTTTAGCAGATAATGCGCTAACAATAGAAATTGGTAATGGAAATAATCATACAGAGCAAATTAAAGCGGCTAGAGAGGCTAGAGACGCTTCTATAGAAAAAATGCATCCGGGAACTTCTTGGCATGAAATAGGTAAAGCGGCAGAACAAGTAACCAAAGATGCTGGATTTCAACCTATCAGAAATTTATGTGGCCATCAACTAGAAAGATGGAATTTACATTCGGGGACTTCGATACCCTCATTTGCCTGTGGACCAAACTCAGGTTTCAAAGGAAATGCAGAAATTGGAGGTGTTTATGCTATTGAACCATTTAATACGACCGGAGAGTCAGGTATGGTAGAAAATATACCTCCTTCCGGATCATCGAACATCTTGAGAGTGACTGGGGACGTCTCAATACGTAAAGCACTTTCAAAAGGAAAATTAAAACCACTAGGTGCAACGATGGCTAGATATATCGAAGAGCGTTATAATACGCTGCCATTCGCTGCTAGATGGGCATATCCATTACTGGAAAAACCATTTCCGAATGAGGACGAAGAATCTTTACAGAAGAAATGGAAGGCTATGACTAAAAAATTGACTTCAATAAGATTCTTAGAAGTTTACGAAGCTCTGAGGGATGTAGATGGAGGAAATATAGGTCAATTCGAGCACACTGTAATCGTCACAGATGGTGGCCCAGAAGTATTAACAGTACTTTGAGGAAGAAAATCCTTATTTGTGACTCTTTTACACTTTAACCTAAGAAGGATTATGAATTACCAACCCACATCAAACACCGTACAGGTCGTAAGGTTCTGCTGAGTGCATCCCATCCCCTCGCTAATATCTCTCGCCCTGTACACCTTATTATGAATCAGTGTTAACTCTAGTATTACCAAATATTGTTACACAAATTACTGATCCTAAAATTAATAATATCCCCATAGATTGTTGGAAAGATGGTTCTTCATCTAAAATTAATAATCCCCAAATTATTGTTAAAACCGGCTGTAAAAGTACAGCAAAAGAGGTCTTAGCACCAGGTAATCTTGGTAATGCATAAGTTATTGCGATCCATCCAGCTACCTGACAACAAATTGCCAAAAGAATTAACCAAGCGTGATTCGGCCATTCGGGTTGTAGATTAATTGGTTCAACACCGAGGGAATTCAGAGGCATCATTCCAATCAGAAAAATCCCTACAGCAGCACCGGCGGTAGCATCGAACTGAAGATTTTGTGCTGGGGCCATTTCTCTATTTGAGTATCTATACACAATCAAAAACGAAGAATAGAAAATTGCTGCAAAAACACCAGCAATCACTCCTTTAAGTGGATCTTCACCATACGGCTGATCGTCCCATATTCCAGATATTAAAACCAAACCTAACACTACAACAGGTAAAGCTAAAAGTATAGATTTGTTTGGTTTTTCTCCGAGAAATTTCCAACTAACTAACGTAACAATAATCACTTGTGAATTGCCGATCATTGTCGCTATTCCAGTCCCTATGTAATCAATAGCGGTGTGGTAACCTACAAAATCTAATGAAATCAATAATCCAGCAAATAATGTCAACAAACGTGATTCTGGACTACGAGTATCTTCGGAATTAAGAAGAAAAATTATCAAAATCAAAACAGGAAGAGCGTACGCCATACGGAAAAAGGCCCCTGTGACAGGATTGGTTTCTGAATATTGATACAATAATGGCGCGAAAGAAATTAATGTCGAGCCGAATAGAGCGATAAACATATTTTTTCGGTCTTCATTGACCGACATCGGTTCCAGCTCACTCAGTAGATGTTTCAGATATCATCTTTTGAAGTTCGCCACTTTCATACATTTCCAATGCGATATCGGAGCCACCAATTAGTTCTCCATTAATGAAAATCTGAGGCATTGTTGGAAAATCGGACCAGGCGCAAATAGATGGAATTGCCCTTGAATCGGAAAGAACATCTATACTGGCCCATTTTTGTTCGAGCTGCCCCAGAACTGTAGCGGCTCTATTACTAAAACCACATCTTGGTTGTTCAGGAGTACCTTTCATGAACAACACTATTGGGTTATTATCTACTATTTCTTGCAATTCATCTGGGGTCCAGTTAAAACTCATTTTATTCACTCCTTTTTTTCTCTACGAATATGCACTCCAAAAAATTCTGTTTTTTTCTCAGAGTGAGGATCAAAAGCAGTGTCAAGTATTGACTCTGCTTGTTCGATAGTCATACATTTCAAATCTAATGCATGAACGATATTTTGAGCGATAAATGGCTTAAAGTGGTTCAATATCGGTTTCTGTCTTTGTAATGGCCTGACTCCTTCGTAAGAATCTGAAACTACACGTACGTGGAAATGATCGCCACTACCGTGTAAATCTGTAGCTTCAATTTTTGCATCAGGAACTACTTTTTGTATCTCTGAGACCATCCAGGCTTCGGTCACCATGTATACTCTCTAGCGTCCGTCCTCTTTGAACCTCGCTGAAGAAATACTTCAATTTTGTAATGCTGAAGTGATTTCTTTTAGATTCTCTTTGATAGTCGCGTCATCATTTATAATTCCGCTACCAATTACTGCTACATCTATTCCCCAACTCTTGACTAAAGCGGCATTATAGTGTTTTATTCCTCCATCTATCATTAATTTTGTAGGTATTCCTCCGGAGTCAATCTGATTATTTATCGCTATTCGGAACTCACGAATCTTTGATTGCATTTCAGGCATGAATGATTGGCCTCCTTTCCCTGGAACTACACTCATTACAAGCACTAAATCAAGTTTTGATAAATATGGGAGTACTTCGGATGCGGGTGTATCTGGATTAAGTACAATCCCTGCTTGACATCCGCATGAATGGAGATTTTCAATAAGGGCGTTGACATCACTTACGGCTTCGACATGAAAAATCACTAAATTTACACCTGCATCCACATATTGCCTCCATGTTTCTTCAGCATTGGTAATCATTAAGTGACAATCAATAAAAATTTCTGAACCTAGTCTTTGGCGTATGCTACGTACTAAAGAAGGTCCAAAAGTGATTGTCTTATTGATGACCCAATTACCATCCATTACATCGAGATGAATCCAATCAATCCCTTCAGATACTAGTTCTTGCATCAGTTTTCCTAACTCACAAAAGTCAGCTGTAAGTATACTAGGAGCTATCTGCATAACCTATCCTCTGGTCAATACGATAAGCCCAAGGTACTCAATAGTTACTACTAAAGTTATGATTTAAAATAACAAATTATTATTAGGGGTAATTAGAACTCGAAGTTTGTTGGTTGTGAGTATGGGCCGGGTAGTAGATGCGAGTGATGCAGAGTTTGATATGGTGACGAAAAGTAGTGAATGGGTGCTAGTGGATTTCTGGGCTCCTTGGTGTGGGCCGTGTAAGATGATTGCACCAATTCTAAATCAAATTGCTGAAGAAAGAGATATTACAATCGCTAAAGTAAATACAGATATGAATCCTCTATCAATGGGTAAATTTGGTTTCAGAGGAATTCCTGCTTTGGTCTTATTTCATAATGGGCAAGTTGTAGACCAGATGACTGGAGCGAGGCCGAAGCCAATGTTCGATCAGTGGCTAGGAAAATATATGAGTTAATTTAGGCCTAGTTTTTTAGCCCTATCCTCTAGAGGAGTCCCTACTTCTCTTAGTAATCTAGAACGAAGAGCTTCATGTAACCACATTCCTTCCTCTAATTCTAACATTAGACCTCTTTCAATTAAATTCCTTGGAGGCTTTCCATTAAAATTAGATGCTTTGGCTAAAATTTTCCAGGGAACTGGTGTGTCTGAAACTGCTAAAAAAGCCAATAATTCTCTGTGATCATTTGGTAAAACATCGAGAATTTCTTCGTCTAGGAATCTAAGCCAATCTTCATGTAAAGTGTTACCATATATTTCTAATAATTCTAGAGCTAGAGGATGTCCACCAGTTACTGAGAAAATTTCCTCAACCGGTGCATTGTTTGGGATTTCTAAATCCTCTATCCAATCTTTGATTTCTTCTAAATTTAGGCCGGATAAAATTAATTCTTCAACTTTACCTCTTGTATGTACATCACGACGATCATAAAAAGCAAGATTTGCCCTTGAAATAAGTAATAAGCGCATTTTAGTTGATTCTGAGACTTGTAGTAATGAACCAAAAAAGTTAGCACCATCTGTACCTATATTATGCACATCATCAAGAATAACAAGTATTTCTGAAAGGTTATTTTCTAATAAATTCTTTTCATCCAACAAATGAGCAGTCAATCTTCTTCGAAATAAATCAATATTAAAAATTGCTCCTGGTTTAAGCGGAAGGGTTTCCAATATGTCATAAGGGTCTGAAGAGGCATCGTCAGAACCAACTCCTATACGATGTAATAGACTAGTTGCTATTCCTAACGAAGTATCCCAAGGTTGACAAGGATAGTACATAGCCTGAATTTTATCATTCAAGGAAATTATATCCCTCATCCAAAATGATACTAGGGTAGTTTTTCCACAACCAGCAATACCTGAAAGAACAAACATTGGAGTCTTTGATTTATACCATTTATTGATTATTTCCTTCTCCAATGAACGGCCATGAACCTCCCTAGTTTCTGGCGGTCTAGTATGATAAGTTGAATGGGCCCCCGAAAGTAATGAGATAGATCCGGGCGTAATTTTTTCTTCTGAGCGTATGATTGCGCCAAATCTTATATCTCCGAAATTCAGTACACCTTCGTGTTGAGCATGCATCAAAACTTGTAATAGTGTGAGTTCTGTTTGTAGTTTTTTAGATGCTTCATCTGCTCTAATCTCCAATAGCTTGCCTTTTTTATCTCGGAGTAAAATTTTCATTGAACGTAGTCTCTCAATACTGTTTCTAGCGTTCTTACGACCTTCGCCCGTTAATTGCCATGTTTTTTGGCGTCGTTCCTCACCTCGAACTGCTCTAGTGTGTTCTGAAACTAAACCATCTGAAATTAGCTCCTTCATGGTACGTGAGACGTTAGGCAAATGAAGTGCACATACTTCTGCAATTCCTGGCCTCGTCATTTCAAATGTTACAAGATAATGGTCGGCTTGGTGATCTTGTTCCCATAAGTGAGCTAATATACGATCTGAAACGGACACATTGACCCGTGCATCAGTAGTCACCATAGTATCCCGGAATCGATAGTTGGCATCAAGAGTTCGGATTATAGTATCAAAAAAATATTACTATTGTATCGTTATCAGACATTGAGGATAAGGTTCTTGCATCGGGGGAAGAAATAATTCGTCGCAGTCTGTTTGTGAGACAGGCAATGTCAAGATACTACTAGTACCTAATCCTAAAGTTACTGCCATTGTTGAAACAGGACTTGGAATATAATCTTCACCAGTTTGAGTGACCAGAAGATGTATTCCGTCCCCTTCTGGAATCACTACATCCATACCAAAAAATTCCATTTTAGCAATTACTGTCTCTCCGGGAGAAAGAGATTCTCCGTCTTTTCCTCCATTGTGGAATCTTAAATCCATAACTGCATGACCTAAATGCATACCATTACTTGCTTGAACCATTTCTACGAATAAGTGACCACTTGTAGAAAGTAAAGATATTGTAGCTTCGACATGGAATGTGGGAGTGCCTATAATTCTAGTTTCATAATCAAAAAACGGGCATTCAATAGATAATTGAGAACTTGAAGTGATAGTTTCCCCACCTCCAATTATATTACAATCATCCATATCATACTGTAGTAATTCTTGATCTAAAGGAGGATAGGTTTGTTCAACTCTCCAACCACCAATATTATCTTGGATTTCAGCAATAAGTCTTGGCTCAGGGCCTTGTTCTTTAAGATAATAATCAAACCATTCTAATAAGTCATCAGCCCAATCCCATCTAAGAGTAAATGGGAATGCTTCGGCGCCTCTACCACTAGATAGCCCCTCATGGCCACTTTTTCTATCAGGATAATCATGACCCCATTGGCCGTAAAGTCCTTTCACATCAAACCCCGCATCGCGAAATATATTATGAGTTGGAAATGCCATATGGGGATCGACGTTCCAATCTTGCATTCCATGAATAATATAAATTGAGCCGTTATAATTTTCTAACGCTCTTTCAAGAAAAGTTCGCTCCGACCAATAATCGCTTCCAAGCCATGCAAGATTGTCTCCAGATAAATATGCAGCAGGTCCAGCATAATATCCTTCTAAATATCCTTCACATGCATTTTCAGCATCTTCTAAATCGCCGTCTAAACCAAAGCTACCATAGACTCCATTATGCATTATCGCTCCTCTTGCCTCCATACTACCATTTCGCCACATTAAATCATGCGCACCAATTAATCCAGACATTGGAATTATTGTCTTTAGATATTCGGAACCCATTGCTGCAGCTTCCCAAGGAGTAGAGCCATCATATGATTTTCCAATAATGCCGACCGCTCCATTAGAAAAAGGAGCTGTGCCTAAATATTCAACAGCTGCATCGATACCTCTTTGTTCGTCTAGACCCATTAGATCCATGCAGTGATTACTCTCTCCGGTACCAAAAACACTAACCTGGGCAACACCATATCCATGAGGTACGAAATTTTCTATTAAAAATCGACCTAATCTATCTGCTGGAGTCAGAGCATCGACATCTCCATCATCGTAATATGGCCCAATTTCTGCGATTATAGGTACTTGGCAATTTTCAGATATCTCTGCAGAATCATAGTCGCATCCTTCAATTATTGGTAACCACAATCCAAGATGAACTTCAGCATCTCCTGTTAATCCCGCCCCACCATCACTTACAGTAATCGACGGTACGGAAACATAAACAGACTTTACTGGACCAATATCGAATGAGCCGTTAGATGATACTCGACTAAATACATCATCAATTTGATATTGCATATCTGATCTTTCTTCAACGGGAGGTAACCAATGAGAATTATCAATTTCAGAATTTGATATTGCTTTATCCATACAGCCAGATAATAATGGACTGATTACTAAAAGTGCCAAGCACAAACTCAGCATCCTCTTAGACATATATCGGGCGCTAATCAAATCGCTCAAGAGTCTTTTCCATCATAGTTCATTTATTTTTTAAATTAGTCAAATGTTAAAATGAAAATTTAGATACATTAGTTGATATAACTCCTGCCTGATTAGGGTTATTGTGAATAAGTCAGAACGGGGGCGATTAATTCGACTTCAGGGAATGGAAAGGACCGAAATGGAAGTCTACAGAAGGCTTGCCAATAGAGAGAAAAAGGCAGAGAATAAAATTATATTACAGAAAATTTCTAAACAAGAAAGTAATCATTACAATATACTCAAGGAAAAAACTGGAGAAGATGTTAATTTTTCAAAGATTAGAGTATATCTTCATCTAATAACTTCGATATTTCTAGGACTCACTTTTTCTCTGAAACTAATGGAAAAAACTGAGCAAAATGCCGCTCGGGAATATCGAGATTTAGGTTATGAAAATATAGCAAAAGAGGAAGATGAACATGAAAAAGAACTTTTGTCATTATTGGAAGAAGACAGTTTAAATTATCTGAGTAGCATTATACTGGGTTTATCCGATGCATTAGTTGAACTTACAGGGGCTTTAGCAGGACTTACTTTTGCATTTCAAGAATTAAGAGTTGTAGCATTAGCAGGACTAGTGACAGGCATTTCTGCTTCTTTCAGTATGGCTGCTTCCGAATTTTTAGCAACTAAGGAAGAGAATTCAAATCGCTCACCAATTAAAGCTGCATTATTTACAGGAACAGCGTATATAATTACAGTATTTCTATTAGTAATTCCTTACTTATTATTAAGTGATAGTAGTGAGATAATTTGGGGCTTAGAACCGCACATTCAAGCACTCATCATTACTTTTATTATTGGATTGTTGATTATTGCATTTTTTAATTTTTATGTATCTATTGCTCAGGATAAATCCTTCAATAGGAGATTTATTGAAATGGTTTTAATCCTACTAATAGTTACATTAATTTCTTTCATAATAGGTTTGATACTAAGGGAATCCTTTAGTTTATGAGATATTTTTAGGTATCAATTCAGAGAATACCAATCGAAGGGTTTGATTTAACATAGTTATTCCCGGTAAATATGAATGCTTATGATGAACTATTGGAAAGGTTGAAGGATATTGACTTGGTAAATCAAATTGGAGGATTATTAGGATGGGATCAAGAAGTTCTAATGCCACCAAAAGCAGCAAAATTAAGAGCAGAGCAACTGTCTTGGATTTCAAGAACAGGTCATGAAAAATTGACAGATTCAAGGATTGGCGAATTACTTGAAATGTTAGAACAAGATGATAATCTGAATGAGGTTCAGAAAGGAAATATTAGATTAGCAAGAGATTCGTACAATAAAGCAACCAAATTACCCACTGATTTTGTAGCAGAAATGGCTTTGCATAAATCAAAATCTCAAATTTCTTGGACCGAAGCAAGAGCAAAAAATGATTTTTCTATCTTCAGAAATGATTTGGCTAAGATGGTAGAGATGTCCAGAAAAAAAGCAGATTTTTTAGGATTTCAAGAAGTACGATATGATGCATTACTAGACTTGTATGAATCAGGATTAACGGTATCGAAAGTTGATCCATTGTTTGCTGGACTAAGAGAAAACGTTGCACCATTAGTAAAGAAAGTGATAGAGAATGGAAAGAAACCAAAAATGTCTTGGGTTCATGAGAATAATTGGAGTAAAGAAGGTCAAGAGAAGCTTTCACAGTCTATTTCTGAATCCGTAGGTTTTGATTTTGATGCTGGAAGAAGAGATGCATCAACTCATCCATTCTGTGGTGGCCCTAATCCAGATGATGTTCGGTGGACAACGAGGTACGATGAAACTGATCCATTTGGTTCATTATACGGGTCACTACATGAAACTGGTCATGGACTATATGAGCAAGGAAGACCTAGGAATCTAGATTTTCAACCAGCAGGTTCTGCTAATGGATTGGGAATACATGAAAGTCAAAGTCGTCTATGGGAAAATCAAGTAGGTAGATCAAAGGAATTTTGCGAATGGGCACTTCCTACATGGAAAAAATATTTCCCTGAACAAATGAAAAATGTATCTGCTGATGAATTATGGCGCTCAGTAAATTTGGTAGAGCCGAGTTTAATCAGAGTTGAAGCGGATGAGGCAACTTATAATTTGCATATTATGATAAGATATGAAATAGAAAAGAAGCTAATTGCTGGAGAAATAGAAGTAGATGACTTGCCTGATGTATGGGATGATATGTATGAAGAATATTTAGGAATTAGAGCACCTAACAGAACGCTAGGAGTTCTGCAAGATATTCATTGGTCGTTTGGTGCATTTGGATACTTCCCCACCTACACATTAGGAAATTTATATTCGGCTCAGTTACTTACTGCTGCAAGAGAAGATTTACCGAATCATGACGAAGACATGCGGAATGGTAACTTTGTTCCATTACTAGAATGGATGCGAGAAAATGTACATTCAAGAGGGAGTATAATCTCTCCTGCAGAATTGATTGAAGAAGCTACAGGACGACCTCCTTCTCCACATGATTTTGTTGAATACCTAAAGCAAAAAGTAGAAACATTATACAATTTAACTGCTTGAATACGAAAATACGAAAATAAAGATGGTTTTACAATGAGTATGCAAATGCGTCCAATAGAAGATTTGGCGTCATTTGTTAGAGACTTAGGTAGTGAATGTACTACGCTGAATATGGGTCACAACTATCTAGTGGCTGGGTCAAAAACAGGAAGAATCACGCTTTGGAATACTAATACTGGTCAAGAGGGATGGACTGTAGAGGTTGAAGGCCCTATTTCTGATTTAGAAATTGATAAAGAAATTTATGTTACTGCTTCTGCGGAATTACATGCGATAAATAAAGAGAATGGTATTTTAGAATGGTCTGTAGATATAGAAGGCTCCAGTGATTTGATTGAAATTGACGAAAACAAGATATTTGTTACTTCTTCATTATATGAAATTGAAGTTCAAGATTACACTGAAACAACATTTTTCACATTTGACAAAAATGGACAATTACTTGGAAGTGTTAACTTTGAGGAAAAACCCTGGTTTATGAAAAAGCAAAATCAGAAAATAATCCTAGGTATTGGAAGGCCGAGATGCGGGATCTTGACAATAGATGATGAATACAATATATCGCATAGTGGAACTGATGGAAATAGTCCTGTAAATATGGGAATAAAAACCGATAAGAGATTTTTATTGGGCCATAGTGATGGAACAATAACTGAAATTAATGATAATGGCAGAAAATATATTCAGTGTGGAAATGATTCAATTACTGCCATAAGCTCAAAGGATATTTCATGGCAAGCAGGAGATAAAAATGGGAACTTATTTTCCTCTGATGGTTGGAGTAAAAAACTTGGCGATAGAATTAACTGTATAGTAGAAACTAAACATCATATTTGGGTATCTGTAACTTCTAAAAATAATGTATTATACTTATTAGACAAAGGGAGCGGTTCTATTAAACATCAATTTTCCCATGATTATAAAATTCAATTAATGAAATTATTAGATAATAATTTAGCAATATCTGATGAAGAAGGTAAGGTAATGTTCTTTGATACTAAAACATTGGAAAAAAGGATTGGATCAGAGAGCGTGATTAGTGAAGATTTAGAAAGAAGAAATTTGTTAAAAAAGCGATTGAGGGCCTTGAGAGAGTGAAATATTTGCATAAGAAATATACCCCTAATAACCCTTATTTCCGGTGCACTGCAAGGCTGTGAGAGAAAGGTTTAAGAGCCGCGGCCGTCCCTGAGAACTTTGCTGCTCCAATGGAGGGGTGTGGGCGTACTTGTTACGACCCGCGGGCCACAACAACCGAGTCTCGAAAGAGAGGCAGTAAAACCGAAGATCGAAAGAGCTTCGAGGAAAAGTCAAATCATCTGTGGATGAAGAGACAACGGGAGAACTGAGATGGGAAAAACCAGACGCAAGGAAGGGGAAAGAAATCACAGAGGAGTACGGAAAACACAACCGAACCGGTAACGGGGAAAACATTAACCGAAGTACAATACTATCCCGAAGAGGTACAATAGCGAAGAGGAGAAACCAGAGATGGGGACAAATTGAGGCAATTATGTGGGAAAATGAAGAAGAAGAAAACCGGACGCAAGGAAGGGGAAAAGAAACTGAGTAGAAACACATTGAGAACAAGAGCGGGAAACCGTGGAGGATCAGTACTGAGACGTGGAAAAAACTAGTGAGAGCTAGGAAAATAAGCGAATACGGATTAAAAGAAGAGATTCTAAAAATTCGGAAAAAGACAAAGAGAGAGCTAGAAGTCTCTAAGTCATCTACCCCAGGAGAGTAGGAACCTTAGGGGACCTACAAACCTGGGACCCTGCGGAGTTAGCAGAGGGTAATGATCCCCCAATGTTCAGAACCCACTGCTAGCTCCCACCTATCGGTACTTCGGCTCAATTTTTCTATCTCTTTGGCCCCGTCATTTCTTCTGGCTTTACCCATTTATTGAACTGCTCATTATCTAGTAATTCTAAATCCAAAGCGCTTTCTCTGAGTGTCAGATTATTATTATGGGCATGCTTAGCAATTTTTGCAGCATTATCATACCCAATATACGGATTTAGTGCCGTAACTAGCATTAATGAATTTTCTAAGTGTTGAGTGATTTTCTCATTATTAGCTTCTAAACCTAGTACGCATTTTTCTGAGAAGGAAATACATGTATCTGAAAGAATCCTAATACTATGTAGTAAATTATGGATCATCATAGGCTTGTATACATTCAATTCAAAATTTCCTTGACTTCCTCCGATAGTAATTGCAGTGTTGTTACCCATTACTTGGCAACAAACCATAGTCATTGCTTCTGCTTGAGTCGGGTTAACCTTTCCTGGCATAATACTTGACCCTGGTTCATTTGCAGGTAGAGATAATTCTCCAAAACCACACCTTGGACCCGAACCTAACCACCTGATATCATTTGCAATCTTCATCAAAGATGCAGATAATGTGTTCAACATTCCTGATGCTGCCACTATAGCATCATGAGATGCGAGTTGGGAGAACTTATTTTCAGCACTAATGAATTCTAAAGCTGTATAATCTGCTATTTTCTTGGCTACAATTTCTGCAAAATCTGTATGGGTATTGAGGCCCGTTCCTACTGCTGTACCCCCTAAAGCTAATTCAAGTAAATCTAATTGAGTATTTTCGATTCGAGATATGTCATAATCTAGCATTGAAACATACGCGCTAAATTCTTGTCCTAAAGTCAAAGGTACAGCATCCATTAAATGTGTTCTACCTATCTTAACAATATCCGTAAATTGTTTGGATTTGATATCGAGTGAATTTCTTAGAGTCATTATTGCTGGCAATAATCTATGTTGTATTTCTTCTGCTGCAGCAATATGCATGGCGGTTGGAAATGTATCATTACTTGATTGGGCCCTGTTTACATGGTCATTTGGATGAACTGGAGATTTACTTCCTAAACGTCCGTTAGTAAGTTCAATTGCACGATTTGCTATGACTTCGTTAGCATTCATATTAGTCTGTGTGCCAGATCCTGTTTGCCATACTCGTAAAGGAAAGTGTTCGTTTAATGAGCCTGAAATGACTTCTTCACATGCAGTGGAAATTAAAGCACCGACTTTTGGATCTAACTCTCCCAATTCTACATTTGTTTCTGCTGCAGCCTTTTTCAGAATGCCAAACGCACGAATCATTGCATGAGGCATTGTATCCTCTCCGATATTGAAATTGATTAGCGATCTAGCAGTCTGAGCTCCATAATATCTATCTGAAGGAACTTCTACATCGCCCATAGTATCTTTCTCAACTCTAATTTCCTGATCAGACTGCGGAAATCTACGTTGTTTTTCAGGGAAATAGGGCTTAGAATTATTACTTGAATACAAAGAATTCTCAATCATCTTTGAAATTGTAGCAGAACGTCCATCATTCTGACCTTTTCCTACTTTCTTATCTAATTTCCTTGCTAAATCTTCGGGAATACTTATGCTTAGTATTCTTCTATCTCCTGTGCGATGCTTGGCCATATTTAATGCGGTTAATAAGTTATTAATAAACTTAGAGTAAAGAGCCACAGTGTGACGAATTAAAAATCTAATTGCAACTAAATTCGTTCTACAGAGATAATTTGCATTGGAGTTGAGGGTTTGTCACGGAAGTCCGTTTCTTGTGATTCAATTGACTTAACAACATCCATTCCTCTGACTACTTCACCGAAAACTGCATGGTTACCATTGAGCCAAGGCGTAGGTACAGTTGTCAAAAAGAATTGTGAACCTCCTGTATTTTTTCCAGCATTGGCCATTGAAAAAAGTCCGGGTCGATCATGTGCCTTTGCCAATGCTGATGCTTCACAAGGAATTTGCCATCCAGGACCACCTGTTCCCGCAGCTCGACTATCTGGATCTTTAGATTTGGGGCAGCCACCCTGAATCATGAAATCTTTGATTATACGATGGAAATGTAAACCATTATAGAATCCAGAATCTACTAATTTAAGAAAATTTTCTGTAGTCTCAGGACAGTCTTTTGTGTAAAGTTCTATTTGTATATTCCCAAGTGTAGTCGACATTTGTACCATTGTCATGGTCAACCGTAATCGACTACATTCATGAGGTTGATGGTGTGATGTCGTGAAAATACTAATGAAGGATATCAACCATGAGAAGATGTGAGTGAACTTAGCGGATATGATTGCCCTCGCTGTAAATCCGAATTATTCATAGAAGCCAGTCCAGAAGTTGATGGTGTAGATTTATTGATTTGTAAACAATGCTGGGGAGTTGCAGTAACCGCAAAATCAATGAAAATGGTGATAACTAAAGGAAGCCTATTGGATGAAAAAAGAGATAAATTAAGCAAAAGTAGTGGAGACTGTAAATGCCCAATATGTTCTGATATAATGGATGAAATAGAATTAGAAATTCCAAAGGAAGTCATTCAAAAGATTAGTTTGATTGAAAGTCAAGTGATGGCTCCCGAAAAGGTGATTATTGATTCTTGTAAAAGTTGTCCTACATTTTGGTTTGATGCGGGAGAGTTAGATCTTCTAAATGGAATAAAACCAAAAATTAGAAAAAATGACTCAAAAACAATCAGGCTTCTTGAAGATCAAACTCTTTCTGCCGATGAATTGAGTAAAAGAGGGGCTAGAAGAAGAATAATAGGTGGATTCGCCATATTAGGCGCTTTTCTAATTGGTTCAGAAGGCGGATTCTTCCTAGGATTTATATCATTAATCATGGGAATTGGAGGGTTGATTGCACTAGTAACTAAAAATCCTGAAGAAGCTCTTGTAAAGGGAACATGTGACAAATGTTTGAAGCCCGATAAATTACTTGCTTGGAATTGTCAAAGCGGAGGATGCTGGGCGCATATTTGTAGTGACTGTCAGAGCATTGGAGAAGATCCGGTTGAGGCTTATGCAAGGACTCTCGGGAAGGTCGCTGTAGGAACAGTAATCGTAGGCGTAGGAGTACTTGCAGTCCTTGCAGTCGCTGAAGGTGGAGGAGCAGGACTATTAGATGGTGTGTCGGCACCTTCAGGTTCGGGAAAGAAGAAGGAAAAGACAGAGATGCTTCTTTGTAGAGAATGTACGGAAAGAGAAAAGAATAATCTAAAAAATCTCAAAAAGAAATCATTGAAGAC
Organism: Euryarchaeota archaeon UBA89; assembly: GCA_002495525.1. Taxonomy (GTDB): domain Archaea; phylum Thermoplasmatota; class Poseidoniia; order Poseidoniales; family Thalassarchaeaceae; genus MGIIb-O2. The sequence goes on from DAFS01000015.1 coordinate 32,094, forward strand.
AAAAAATCCGGAAAAAACTGATATGTCTGTGAGTTCAAAGGAGTCAAGAAGGAATTACCTTTCAACGACTTGGAGCCCTGAAACAAAGAATGAATATTGCACACATATTGACTTAAATAATAATAAAAAATGTAAAAGAATGTCTTTTAGAAGTAGTAACTACTGTTATGTTCACAAAGATTTGTATTGATTCAACTTAGGCAACTGTTGATCCCAACATGACATTCTTGGGCAATTCAAGTAAATTTACAGCTCCGTCGGGATCTAATGCTCCAAGAATCAAGAATTGTGATATGAAACCACCGGGTAACGTTTTTTCACCCAAATTTATGGCACCTACAACTAAGCGATTAATTAGTTCACTTCTAGAATAATTTGTTATCTGTGCAGAGGTAGAAAGCTGACCAATTTTGGAACCGAAATCGACTGTGATTTTATATGACGGTTTTCTCATTTCGGGATAATTCTCAACATTGGTGATCTTTCCGGCCCTTATGTCAAGAGAAAAATAGTCATTGACACTTACGTAATCTTTCTTAGGAAGTTTTTCAGGATGATATGGGAAATTTTCAGTATCGATTTCATGCTGACCCATTTACTCACCTGTAATATCCGAACGTACTAATAATGGGAGCAGCAAAACACCTGCTTGTTCGAACGCCTCTGCTCCACCTTCTTGCCTATCTAGGATTGTAATACAGGCGATCACCTCGCAGCCTATTTCTTCCATTCTTTCAGATGCTTTCAAAGCGGAACCACCAGTTGTTGTTACATCCTCTAATAGAATTATTCTATCTCCTTTATTGAGACTAGAACCTTCAATTCCAGGCGGGTTGCCAGTTTTTCGACCCCCTCTACCTTTAGCTTCTTTTCGAACCATGAATCCTTTAATCTTAGATTCTTTTGGGGCTTTTGCTATGACAATACCCGTCAAAGGAACGGCCCCTAACTCAAGTCCTCCAACTGCATCGATTTCTTGTAAAGAATCTATCTTTGAATGAATTAATACACCTAAAAGATGTGCACTTTCGGGATCCATCATGACTGGCTTCATATCGAAAAAGTGAGGGCTCTGCCGCCCGCTGGCAAGAGTGAATAATTCATCAGGAGAATTAAGATAAGCTAACTCTCTAACCTTCTCTATTAAGCGGACTTTAGCATCCAAAACACTTGTCGACATGTTATTATCTTTTTTTACGGCGTGAGTTAATCGAATGAATGTTGCCTCAATAAATTGCAATATTTGACAATGTTCACACTGAATGTTATTGGACGGTGGGCATTCTTGAAGAGTTATTAGTTGGTAGGGGACGGACATGATTGGTGTAAATTCGAATACTTTTACGATAGATTCGGAGCGTCTTGAAAAGGAACAAGAAAATTATGAATCATGGCTAGAAGAAAGAACTGAGAGCGTCTATCAAATCGCTAAAATTGCAAAATCTAAAAATCTAGATTTTGAAAATACTATTGAAATTCCTAGGGCTTCGGACTTGGCTAGTAGAACCGAAAAACTACTGGAAGATTATTTGGATGGAATGAAAATAGAGGAAGAGTTACGACATCTACTCAACACAACCGATAGAGAGAGCGCATCTATACAAATTGCAGTAGATGTTGCAAGAAGAATGAACGAAGAAACATTGGATATGCAAAAATCAATTGATTGTGGCCTAAGAGTAGGCTTAGCAGTATTGACGGAAGCTGTTCTAGTTGCACCTCTAGATGGAATAGGAGATGTGCGGATCCTAAATAATTCAGATGGTTCAGAATTTCTTTCAATTGATTTTTGTGGACCGATTAGAGCTGCTGGAGGTACTGCTCAAGCATTAGGCGTGCTAATAGGAGATATGGTTAGAAGAGAACTAGGATTAAACAGATATATTCCAACGACTCAAGAAGTAGAGCGGGTTAAAGAAGAATTTGGACTTTATCGTGTTGGGTTACAGTATAAACCGCCTCCAGAAGAAATTGAGACTATTATTCGAGCATGTCCTGTAATGGTTAATGGCGAGGAAACAGAGAAAATAGAATGTTCCGGATACAAAGAAGTCAGAAATATTGTAAATTCGAATGGGTCTTATCGAACCAGAATTAGAGGAGGCGTAATGCTTGTAATTGGAGAAGGTTTGTGCCTTAAAGCACCGAAGGTGCAAAAACATACAGAAAGAATGAATATCCAAGGTTGGGAATTTATTGCACAATTCGCTAATAAAAATAAAAAAGATGGAGAAAATAAAGGTGCATTTAAGGCAAGAGAGATTGCACCTATTAGCCGTTATATGGATGATGTAATTGCCGGTAGGCCTGTCTTTGGGGAACCCAATTATCCTGGAGGATTTAGACTAAGGTATGGTCGAAGTAGAATTACTGGTCTGGCGGCAGCAGGAGTAAATCCTGTTACAATGGAAGCAATGGGAGGGTTTCTAGCAGTAGGTACTCAGATGAAAATGGAAAGGCCTGGGAAAGCCTGTGCTGTAACGCCGTGTACTGAAATTGATGGCCCTACTGTATTAATGAATGATGGTGAGTTCAGAAAAATTCGAAATTTAGATGATTGGAGATTAAATGTTGCTAATGTAAAATCTATCTGGGATTCTGGAGAAATTCTGATAGGTTATGGTGAGTTTTTAGAAAATAATAAGAAATTAGTTCCATCTTCATACAATAAAGACTGGTGGGCGTCTGAATTATCTGAATCACTAGATATGCCAAAAAAAGTAGAAAAGTTTGCACAAATTATTGATCAGGATGTGCAATCCTTACCCGAAGGATTACCTTTTAATGGAGCAATAAAGAGAGGGGGAGAGGATCCTAATGATAGGAAATGGAGGAAAAGAAATTGGATTATATTTCTCAGAGAATTAGAATTAGATTGGCAACAAATAAAACATGTATCTAATGAATTTGGAACTGCGATTCCTCCTCCATGGAATCTTTGGTGGTCAGATTTACCAATGACATATATGGCTCAATTAATACGATTTGTTGGAAAATCTAGAATTGAAGATGGGAAAATAATAATTCCAAATGTTGTCAATAATTGGCCTTTGGACACTATAGAGGAAAAACCTGAACAACTATCTACAACTCAAACAAGATGGACAATGATAGAAGATAATGGAGTTGTTAAATCTTCATTGATGACCTTAGGTGTAGAACACTTTCACAATGGAGGAGATATAGTAGTCGAAAGACACTGGGAAGCGCTTCTTGAGGGTTTAGGGTTCGAAAATTATGGAAATAATATAAGAAAATCAGTCGAAACTGAATCATATATTATCGACAGAGTAGCAAAAATAAATGGGGCTTCAAATATCATTTCTAGAGAAAATGAAAGAGTTAGTAATTTAGAGAAAGAAAGAGATTTAGCCAGAATAGAGGCAACTACTGCAGCCAGACAATCAGGGTTGAATATTGAACAAACTGAGGACGCTGGCGATCAGGCAGCGGCGAAAATTATTGATCAGGGTCCTTATGATGAAAGTGCTTTAGTTAATGCAAAAATACTTCTCGACGAAAATGAGGTTGAAAGAAGTTTATGGATAGTTAAGAAAATATCTAATCTTAGATGGGAAGATTCGGTGCCTTGTAGGATAGGAGCTAGGATGGGCCGCCCGGAAAAATCTGCTAGAAGAGAATTGAAACCATTAACTCACTCACTTTACCCTATAGGTGAAAATGGAGGGAGTCAAAAACTACTAATTCAGGCCGCTAAAAAAGGAAGAATAAGAGTTGAAATGTCGAGACGTGTTTGTCAAGATTGTGGTAAAGAATCTCCTAATCTCATTTGTCATCATAGGAAATCTGAATCAGAGGCCATAGAGTGTGGAGGGAAAACTGTTGAAAGAAAAACAAGGGGTTCCAGATCAAGAAGAAGAAGAGGTGAAAGGACTACAGTAGACTTGGATAAATTATTAGAAGTGAAAAGAAGGTCTCTTGGACTGGATAGATTACCTACATTAATCAAAGCTCAAAAAGAACTACTATCTGAAGCACAAACTCCTGAACCAATAGAAAAGGGGATATTGAGGGCGAAAAACGGTGTCTCTGTCTTTAGAGATGGTACCTCTAGATACGATATGATTGATGTCCCAGTGACTCATTTTAAACCTAAAGAAATTTATACCTCTTGGGAAAGATTATATCAATTAGGATATAAAAAAGATGTTTTTGGACAGGAACTAACTAGTAATGAGCAGATTTTAGAGTTATTTCCACAAGATATTATCCCTTCACTTAATGCTGAAGAGCATTTAATTTCTACATGTAATTTCGTAGATGATTTATTAGTTCGGTTTTACAAGATGGAGCCATTCTACAATGTACAAACTATTGAGGATATTGTTGGTTCGTTGGCAATCGGCTTAGCACCTCATACATCAGGAGGTGTTTTGTGTAGAATAATTGGTTGGACGGCGGCTTCTGCTGGTTATGCACATCCACTTTTTCATGCGGCAAAAAGAAGAAACTGTGATGGAGACGAAGACAGCATCTTGATGTTGATGGATGGTTTACTAAATTTCTCAAAACATATTCTACCTTCCGGAAGAGGGGGGAGAATGGACGCACCTCTTGTCTTGACCACCAGATTAAATCCTAGTGAAATCGATAAGGAAGCACTGAATGTTGATTGTTCACATTATTACACTAGATCGTTCTATGAGAAAACACAGAGTCAGCCACATCCAAGTGAATTAAGTGGCGAAGTTGAAACTGTAGAAACACGCTTAGGAACCATAGGGGATTTACGAGGTTATGGTTGGACTCATGAATCTGGAGAACTAGATGCTGGCCCCAAAAATTCATCATACAAAACACTGAAGTCAATGGAAGATAAAATGAATGGTCAATTATCAATTGGAGCTTTACTAAGGAGCGTTAGAGTAGAAAAAGTTGCATCGCAAGTGATAGAATCCCACTTTTTACCAGATTTGAGAGGGAATCTTGTGGCCTTTACAAGGCAAAAAGTTAGGTGTGTAAAATGTGGTGAAAAATATCGAAGAATGCCTCTTGCTGGGAAATGTATTCAATCTCATAAATTAGAAATCGGCGGATTATCTGCAAGAAGAGGTGAAGATTCGACAATGTGTGGAGGAAACGTCATACTGACTGTAACAGAGGGTGCTGTGAGAAAATACATCAAAGTAACAGAAGGAATTATTGAAAATTATGGAGTAGGCATGTATACAGAACAAAGAGTAAAATGGTTGACTGAAAGTGCTGATTCTTTGTTTAATAATGACAGAGTTACAGTCATGACTTTAACTGATTTCTTATGATTAATATTTAATTCCGATAGTAGTTAAAATTTTAGCCATCCACTGAAGTTTGACTATTTTCTCTTTAGGGTTGGTTGCACCTGACCATTTGCCTACTATATCAGTACGGGTCCCTAACAATAGAATTCTATCAATGGGGACACCCAGGGATATCAAAAAACAAATTGCTCTATCTCCATCTGTAAAACCTCCTGGATTATACATTCCACTTATCGTATCCGGAGTTTGATGTGTGAGTACAATCCTTGGAGGATTTTGCATATCCAATGCTATTTCTAACAAATTTCTCCATGAAGATATATTGTCGCCATGTGCATGTAAAATAACCGGAATACTCCTTTTTACTGCTTCAATTGTACCTGCTCCACCATCCGCATCGCTAACTATGCAAACTAATCTTGACCATGCTCTTTCTGATATCGATTCAGGGAGTGATGAAAGTACACCCACAGCACCATCTGCGGCAACGAATAAAGTTGGGCTTTCTAACATAGAAATAATCTCTGATTCTTCTATCGCAGCACCTAAAACGGCAATTCTTGTTTCTCTTAATACTAATCTACGTCGTAGATTTGCTATCGTCACAGATCTTTGTGATCTAGTCCAACTATCGATTGAAGTATTTTCAACGACTGATAAGAGTTGGTGCGCGCTTTCAATGTCTAATTTAATGTCCCAACCAAAAAAAGTACGTACCTCATCCTGAATTTTGATTAACTTATTATCAATAGGAAGAAGATCGATTTCTACAGGCATCAATGCTCAACTCCAGTGGAAGGGGTCGGTGAGTATTGAAGAACCCTCGTCGCTCATGGACTTAATGTGCCGATGCCGCTAACCAAACCAAGCATCGAAAATGATGCTTTAATGGCAAGATATCCATTCTTACCTCAAGGTAGTGATTTCTTGAAAATTGTTCTTCTAAATAATGGAATTACAGTTGATGATTTAATTGAAGAACCATGGCTAGAAGAGGTACGTGCAAGAGGTAGATTGAGACTTCTTGAATCTGTCATGCATAAAGAAGGAGTTGATGCTGCAACGACAATCGATTTATCTTCAGATTTAGGAAAAATGACTGAATCTCTCTCATTTCTGTATGCGATGCTGGTAGTTTGCGCCTCATTTAATGAACGACTTTTAGCGAGATGGGTAGAAGGTGAAGCTAGTAGAGCAGACCACCTATTTGGTATGGATGAAGAGAACTTTGTATTGTTAGCAAAATCATATCTTTCCGACATAAAAGAAATACCTGATAAATTCGGAAGAAAAGTCACTTATTGGATACCGATGAGCGATTTTATAGAACTTTGTCCGCGTATTTCTGGTAATTATTGGAGATTAATCAATCGTCCTGTTGAAAACGGTTGGGTTTGTATGAATTCAGGAGCTGGAGAAACAAGCCAACAAAGAACTGCCAGATTAATTAAAGAAAGAATCCGTGAAAATTTAACTGATAGTTGTTTGGAAAGAATGAATAAAATGGATGATTCATTCGCCGAATTATTCACAGATCCTGTTGAAAGAGTAAGTAAATTATTATCTGAACAAGTAAACGATGAAATGCCTATGACAGCAGCAATAAGAGAGGATTGGCCTCCTTGTTTTGAATCTGCAGTAGCGGAATTAAGTCAAGGAGTCAACGTAAATCATACTGGTCGACTTTTCCTAGCCTCTATGTCGCTAGTAATGGGGTTGTCACAAGAACAAACTTGTGGATTCTTCGTAAATGCACCTGATTATAGTGCCGATACAACAGGTTACCAAATAAATCAGATTTTTGAACGGAAATATACACCTCATGGCTGTGCAGCCTTGAAAACTAGTGCAAGATGTCCTGTTTCTCCCGGAGACGATAGGCTTTGCGACCAAGAATGGTTAACGCACCCGTTAAAGTATCTCAAAGCTAAACAAAGGCGTAGATTTCAAGAGAGCGGAGGGGTCGCAACTGTAGTGGAAAATGGTGAAAAATCTCCCAAGGAAGACAATTCTTCATAGGTGGCTTTAGTTAAGACTCAATCAAAGGAGGTAAGTCGGATGGTCAGGACATTAGTTCTAACAGTTGATAGAGATAACGACCTCGGCGTTAAAGCCGCCATAAGGGGACCCGTAATTGGGCGAAAACCAACAATTACTGCGGCTATTAAACTTGGAATTGCTGACCCTGAAGAATCAGATACTAATGCAATCTTGGGCGCATTACATCATTATGATAGATTAATCGAAAATATAGACCCTAATGATGAGGCAGAGGTTGCAATACTTACCGGCGACGTACGTGTAGGTCCAAGAAGCGATAGAGCAATTGCTAGTCAATTAGATGAAGTGATTAAAGAATTTCAGCCAGATGTTGCAATTTTAGTAACAGACGGAGCAGATGATGAAGCATCAATGCCTATAATCACCTCAAGAATCCGTGTCGATCATTTAGAAAAAATTATTGTTAGACAATCTAAAGGTATTGAATCGACATATTATTACATTGCAAAGGCTATCGATGATCCTCGTTGGAGAGCAAAACTATTAGTTCCGATTTCTATATTCTTAATGATAATTGGTCTCGGTTTGATTATTCCAAATGGAAGAATTTTAATCGGAGTAATGCCCTTATTAGTTGGAGTATGGATTCTTTCCAAGGGACTAGGTTGGGAAGAACAATTAGATAGACTGATGGTAGATTTACGAGATAGTGCACAAAAAGGAATCTTTTCTTCGATGCTTTGGGCGATGTCTATTTTCTCTGTGTTCTTAGCTGGAATAACTATGTTCCAAGTTTTCTCTGATACAGAACAGTTTGGCGGATCTTCGGATGCTCTAATTTGGTCCAATGCAATACAAGATTCTTTGACTTGGTTAGTGGTATCTGTGTTCTCATTTGCACTTGCTATTGGAATAGTTAGATGGGGTGAAGGAACTTACACTGGAAGGTCTATCATTCTGTTTGGAAGAGGAGCAATAGTTTACACGATTGCAGAAGCATCTCTGACAGTGCTGATTAAGATTCTAGAAGGACAATCGTATATTGTAAGTTTTGATACTGTATCAAATGATTGGGATTTGCCATTATTTACATTAATTCTATATTATTTGTTGAAAACTGCTGTTGAATCAATCACACAAGAAGAAGAACAGGTCTCAAATAATAAATTCTGGGGAGTATAATTATTTCTCAAACACAGATTCAATTCGACAAGAGGGGCACATCACCTTAATTGGCCTTATTGGAGGGATTCCGATTCCAACATTACAATGTGGACATAAAATCGCTTGATTGACATTAGATTGACGTTCTTTGGCATCTTTACTTGGGTCATAAGTAAACCTATATCTATGTGCATCACTAATAAATTCAGGAGCACCTTCAGAAGACTCATGTGAAGAAATAAAATTAGATTTCTTTTCAGGCATATCTATTTCTAATTTAGAACCTGGTGAATTCATACCTTGTTCAAAATCTCTAATTTCATTTTCAATCTCTGTAACTGAAAGTCCTAATTCTCTAGAAAGACGATCTATGGTTAATTTTCTTTCATAATCATCCATACCAATAAATTGCTGTAATTTCGTAGCAGGGATCCTCATATTAACACCTTTCAAAATAATATTTAACTAACTGGCGAGAACATGGGCTATTGATTATTTTGATTTCTTAAGGAACTGCTTAACAATCTCTCCTTCGGCCTTTACTAACTGTTCCGCTACCGTTGATTTGGAGAGGCCTAATCTGACAGCTAAATCTCTAATGGAGGTTTTTTTAGGAACTTCATACCATCCACTATTATGGGCTAATTTTACTATTTTGTGCTGTTGTAATGTTGTTGCGATGTTGGAAATGCCCTCCGAGTTCCTAGCTCTAACAATTCTTTCCACAGGCATCTGATTCTGAATTGAGTTTAGAAGGTTGGCCATAGCAGATTGCCGCCCTGATAATTGAAGAACTAAGCCTGATGATGTTAAGTTAGTACCTGATAGAATACATAAATCATTATTCAAGAAAAAATTGCTAATCAACTTAGATTCAAACTCTAAAATTAACAAATGATGCGTCAAAAAATCAGAGGCCCACTCTTCTAGAATTTCTATCACTGAAATCCCATCTATACTATAACCAGGTTGTGGGCATTGGGAATCTGTAGTAATACATTCAACCATAATTCTCAAATTTCCATCAATTATTCCAAGGCTTCCACGATAATCCCAACTAACTGATTCGAGGGCTTTTTTGATACGATTATCATGGAGGATTGAGGAGGGTGAACATTCAATCCTGACCGCTCGCATAGTGGTTTGCCTCATGCTTGAGTAGCCCCCAGAGGTTAAGAAAATGGTTATTCTTTGATTTTCTTACGTTCCTCTGAAAATTGGCTTTCATTTTGTACAATTGCACGTGCTACTTCGGGAGAGTACCCTACTTGTTTCAAATCATCGATTCTTTTTTCTGAATCGTCCTCATTCCAAACAACACTCTTACTTTCCCTTTCTAATATTTCATCAGTATAATCTGGTGCTATTGTAGATCTGTTGCGACTCCTTTGAACTAAAGCTAAGCCAGATAATAAGACAATTATGGTACTAAAAATAACTGCTGTAATAACGGAACTTGATGAAAGTAATTGAGTTATACTCATTTCGACATTGTTATCTTCAATCGAATCCATACAACCATCTCTGTCCGCATCTGTTTTCTTGTTGGATATCCAATTAACTAGTCCATTAGGGCAATTATCTCTAGAGTCAGAGATCCCGTCACCGTCATCATCGTCGTCTTCAATATCATCTATACACCCGTCACTATCAATATCTAAGCCACTGGAGATGCTGTTAGGACAATTGTCGAAACTATCTAAGACTCCATCATTATCATCATCCGCATCCTCATAATCATCATGACAACCATCCTGATCAAAATCTTCTAATATTGTTGAAATCCACCCTGATATAGGATTATCTTGACAATTGTCTTGGTCATTATCTATCCCATCATTATCAATATCCATATCTTCTGAAGCATCCAAACAACCATCATCATCTAAATCTCTATCGGAACCTCCATGATTAGAATTCATATTGCTATTAACACAATTATCTTCTGTATCTAAGAATCCATCATTATCATCATCGGTATCCTCCAGAGAATCATTACAACCATCTGCATCCCAATCATTCAATGCAGTAGATACCCACCCCGATAATCCTATTGAACATTGGTCCAAGTTATCTAGAATGCCGTCATTATCTCTATCGTCGTCTTCAGTTAAGTCGTGACAACCATCTCCGTCTTGATCTGTAGCAGGACTAGATATCCATAGAACAAGGCCTTGAGGGCAGTTATCCTCTCTATCGTTAATTCCATCATTATCGTCATCACTATCCTCATATGTATCATGACAACCATCATTATCATGATCGAAATATAAATCCTGCCATGAAGAGTATCCAGATGGACATGCATCATTATTATCTAAAAATGGATCATTATCATCATTATTATCCTCGTCAGCATCTCGACAGCCATCTCCATCATTATCCTCAGATAGACCTGCCCAATATTGAGCACCATTAGGACAAAAATCTTCACTATTCAGTATACCATCACCATCTAAGTCTACGTCCTCTGTGGCATCATCACACCCGTCATTATCCTGATCTATTATTTCACCAATAATACCGGTTGGACATGTATCGTCATCATCAAAAGAGCCGTCATTATCATCATCTAAATCTTCAGATGAGTCTCTACAACCATCGCCGTCATGATCCGTGAGTAGGGATGATTGCCAATTAGAATCTCCAAATTGACAAAGGTCGTCCTCATCAAGTACCCCATCATTATCGTCATCATTCCAGTCCTGATTATTGATTAGATTAACCTGAATTAATTTTGTAATAATTGCTTCTTCTTTGGTTGAAGACTGGATTGAAATTGACAAGATGAACTCTTGGTCTTGGTTAGCTTGCTCTAATGTAGGGGCACGAATAAATAAATCAAAATTATTCATTTGATTCTCAATTAAAGTTGTTGTATGTTGGTAATTACCGGCAAAACCAGCATCAATAAACCAGTTTTCAGGAGTGCCTTGGACATCAATAATTACTATATCGGATTCACCAGGTAATTGTATCGCATTAACTTGATAGTTAGTATTGGATGATTCTGAAGGGAAGAAATTTAGTTCATCGGGAGATGCACTAATTTCTACATCCCAGACGTTTTCTGACCAAATACATACATCCCACTTTTCTTCTTGAGTTGATTCAAGACAATCATCAGTTGTCCAAATAATATCACGATTTGGCCAGTCGAAATTGACTATCGGTTGAGATGCTGATTGTACATTATTGCCAAATATTCCCATTAGATTGTCTGAACTTGATGCAATAATTCTAGTGTTGATAACTCCATAAGCTTCAGTCAGTGTTTGACCAATTGGAATCTCACCATCACTGTTCAACTGTGGAGAATTAATTCTTGTCCATCTTAATTCTACTCTTTCTTCAGTAGTGATTGGGTTCTCTAAGGATTCAAACCAAGTAATATGAACTGACCCATCATTATCAAAATCGACTCTTGGGTTTGCACCATATGTCATATCTGAACCAGGAACAGCTGAATTCATAACAACTGCTACTTGGCTCAGATCTAAGCCATCATGCTCTCCATCAAGAACTCCCTGCTTACTCAAATCAATTTGCATATAATGTAGTTGAGAAGGGACGTTCTTACCTGGCATAGAGTCACGTCCATCTACCCATACGACATGAATATTACCTTCATCATCAACATTTACTTCTGGATTAACTGACCACCCATACCCATTAGTTAAACGGGTGTCATTGACTAATACAAAGTGGCCTATTGTACTCCAACCTAGATTATCTTGCCACACATAATCTAAACCTGGCCCTACATCTTCGATGTATTCTCCGGTATCTTCATCGATACTGATAGCAGGCATTCCTACCGTCCAACCACTCCTTGGAGAGTTGAGTATAGAATAAGGGTTCAAAACTGTCATGAAAGTCTCAGTAGAGCCGCTTCCAGTAGTTAGTGAAACTATCTCATTCACTAAAGCATTCAATTCTTCAGTATAATTTGCAACTGGGACCACTACATCATCTATCCAAGCAGCGTCAAGACCTGAACTGACGCTTCCATCTTTCACGTATTGCCACATCAAAGTATGCTGACCAAGAGAGATTGGAGTTGTAAAATTACCACTTTGGGAACCAGACCATTGAGCAATTTGAATACCATCAACATAAAACTTCAGGAAATCATAATTTGATTCTGATGACACATTATATGAAAACGATATAGAACCATTGGCTATTATTCCAACAAATTCTAAATTTGTACTTTGGCTGTCAGAAATATCTCCAGATTGCGCCGAATAAACACCTGAGATAGGAGTAGATGAAGGATTTACTTGAGACACGTAAGAATAGTCGGCTGATACAGAAGTCCCTCCGTCACCGTATGTGTCATTGAGAAAAATTGTATAATTCCCAGTATCTGTGTAACTCGTCAAAATAGAGTTATAATAATTTGAAACATCACTAGAATTGTATGAATCTACCGTTCCGTTAGGTAGAATTACATCCATGCTAAACTCGGAAGCCCAGTTATCTATTGTTACTGTAAGTTCAATGGGGTTTATGTTTGGAGGGTGATTATATGTACAATTCAATGAATGGAATGATGGGTTTCCTGTAGTTCCACCTATGTCGCACAGGTTCATACTAGAATATACTAATCCACTATTTGCAGATTCAACAGACCAGGCGCTACTAGAAGTTCCAGAAACGGACCATCCATTAGTTAGTACTCCGCTTTCAAAATCTCCTTCGAAATTTGCCATGTTATTTGATGGGTAAAGGTACATTTCTCCTCCTGCATCTTTAGTTCCCCACGTTGAATCATCACATGTTCTTTGTTGAGTTCCGATTGTTGTTCCGGGACATTGTACTAAATCCATCATATGAGATCTTACTGATGAATCAGAGCCACCTGCTGCAGTAGATGGCCCATATGCTGAAGTCCCAGCAATGGCGATAGGAATTATACCCGCCTTAGTACAGGCATCATGAGCCTCAACTATCGATTGATTATCGTCAGATTCCTGTGATGGGTCTCCACCAAATGGCCCTTCATCTGAAACAGGAATTATCAATCTTGTAGCATTGGGATTCCATTGATGATCATTAGGTGTTGCTGGGTTTCCAGGAATACTGCCTGAATTATCCCTCCAAGAAAGACATGCCCATGTAGACCCAGGCCCCCACATTTCACTATTATAGCCCCAATCGGATGGGATATTGTAACTTGAGCCATTGTACATTACATCAGATAATGCCCTTATCCCTCCGGACGTATCGGTAGAATTTTGACCGAGGGAAATATCTCTTGGACCGTCTCCATAACCACCTATTTCGTATGCGTCCTCACAATTTTTTTGCCCACTTGCAAAACTCATTTGCCCACTTATCGCGTAAAGAGTCTCCAGAACCGTAATACTAGCTGACTCTAACATAGGTTTTACTCCTTGGAAATACTCTCCACTACTCAGATTGCCCCCATAAAATACTGCACACATATCTAGCCACTCTGTAGTCATAGAGCCTGAAGAATCTATTAGACCAACATATTCTATTAAACTGCCCCGCGTATCTTCCCATACTACAATTACTGTATTATTGAGACCCATGGAAATTGCTGGGCTGCCTTTGTAACCGATTGCAGGAGTTATGACAGTATTACTAATCATTGTAGAAATTGAATTTGATCCCGATGTATTGAATGTAAACATTGCATAATAAATCAGTGATGCCCCAAAGAATGTACTTTGGGGGTCATAAGTATCTACCCAAACTATGTGAGTTGCATCAAAAGAATCGATTGCTATGTCTGGGTCATTTCTCACCCCGGTTCCAACTGCTACAGTATACTCTGAAACAAGTATCATTGAAGCGATATCTCCGGCATCTCCGTCTTGATCATCTAATGAAGAGTCGATTATTGTATAAAGAATCTCAAGATCTGTTATGGCCCAGACAATATGTGTCCTATAATTAGAGTCGATTACTAAAGAAGGACTTGATAGGCTCGTTGAGGAGTTATTACCTACTGCAGTAGCATCTATCAACACTGTGTCGATTCCGCTTGTTGAGATTAAAGCAAAATATAGCTGAGGATTAGTCCCATTTTCTATCCATACTAGATGTACCCTCTGAGAATCATCCATCACACCAATTACTTCAATTGGATTTGAAGCGTTAATATTGGAAAGTAAGGTAGATGTAGATGTGTCATCAAGTGTTCCATTTGCAGTATATTGTATTTCTTGCTCTTTATCTAAATTGTCGATTGATGGAGAAAGACTTGGCGCCATTACGGATAAAAACATTATCAAAGTTAGAGCGATAGATAATCTAGATTTGTATCTATTTTCTGTATTAGTAACTGGTGATAAATTATTATATTTCATCATAACTGAACTACTGGACATATTACTTCGAGAGGGGTTCACACACATAGTAAGGTGACCGGACAGGTCCAAAAATCCAATAAAAACTTGGTTTTCAATTATTTTTCATACTTTCTTTACGTTTGATATATTCAGAATAATTTCCTGGCCATACCCATAGGCTACCATCTCCTGGAAGTTCCCAAATAGTATCGCATATCTTATCTAAAAACCATCTGTCATGACTGACTGTTATTATTCCTCCATCATATTCTTCTAGAGCATATTCTAAGGCTTCTTTGGCATCTGTATCAAGATGATTTGTAGGTTCGTCTAATAATAGCATATTATTTTCTTCAAGAAGGAGTTTTAGCATGGCAATTCTTGCTCTTTCCCCTCCACTTAGTTTTTTCAATTTTGTATTTACCATATCGCTAGTAAATTGGAATTGCCCAAGCATTGCTCTGATATTCTTATATTCCATTCTAGGTTTTAATAGCTGTATCTGTTCTATCGGTGTTTTTTCAAAATCAAGGGAACGATGATCTTGATGGAAATACCCTATTTGCACCCCTGGACGGACATCTATTTGTCCAGAATCTAATTTTAACTCGCCGATTATTGTTCTCAAAATACTAGTTTTTCCTGCACCATTAGGCCCTACAACCCCAATCTTTTGCCCTCTCCTAACACCGACATCGAGCCCATGGAGAATCGGTCTTTTCATACCCTCAAAACTTAGGTGGGCTTTATGGAAATCTAGCACTTCAAGACTAGATTTTTCTGTTGCTTGTAAAGAAAAATTAAGCATTCTTCTCTGTCTTGGCTTTATAGATTTCAGCCACTTTAATTCACGCTCTGAACGCATTATCATGAAGTGTTTCTGAGATATTGATTTGTCATATTTGTTGTTGCTTTTCATCGACTTCATGGCGCCCTTTAGCCTCTTCAATTCTTTCTGTGTCTTGTCAATTCTATCGTCTAAGGTTTGAAGAAATAATTCTTTTTGTTTGAGGTAAGATGTATAATTACCTGGATAACCTTTAGAGTGCGCATCCTGAATCTCAACAATATTATTACATACTCTATCAAGGAAATATCTATCGTGACTTACTACCAATAAAGCACCTTGAAAACTTAGAAGAAATTTTTCTAGCCAATCAAGTGTTTGTAAATCTAAGTGGTTTGTTGGCTCATCTAAGAATAATAAATCTATTTCTTTCAGACCAACCAATTGTCTGGCGAGTGCAACTTTGGCCTTTTCACCACCAGAAAGAGATGATAATTTCGTCTCCATTGGATGATGAGCTAAATCTAGAGCTTTCAGTATTTCTTGAGCATGTCCTGCTACATCTCCACCGCCTGAACGTGCCATCAAAGCTTGTAACTCTTGATATCTTTCCATAGTTGGTTGCCAATCGCCTTCGTAAAATGATGGCACTGCCATCTTCGCTTCAATGTCCGTGATTTCATCTACTAGTTCTTGGAATTGCCGCCCTCGTCGATTTAGTTCCGCACCTAAAGTTGCATCTTCGTCCAAATCCCTAATCTGAGTTAGAAATGCTAAACGTAATCCAGGCGCAAAAGTAATGTCTCCCATATCTTGATCTTGATTTGAAATAGTTCTCAGTAGAGTAGTCTTACCCGCACCGTTATGGCCAACAACTCCTATTCGATCTCCCTCGTCAATTCGAAGATTGACTCCTTCTAAAATAGTCAATGGACCAAAGGTTCGATGTATCTCATCTAGCCTTACCAGCTCTCGAACCATAACACTCCGGCATACCACTTATTCAAGTGCTCATCGGTCATAAATATGTGATTAGTCAAACAACTAATTTGATTTTAATGCATTAATTCTATTCTCATCCAGCCTTTCCCATTCAAAATGACCTTCAGCATCTGAAGGACGGCCAAAATGCCCTCCGGATGATGTTAGGCTGTATCGAGGTTCATTTAATTTTAAGTCACGTACAATGGCTGACGGTCTAAAATCAAAAACAGAGTTAATTTTTTGCTCTAATTCTTTATCAGTTACTAATCCGGTACCAAAGCTATTGACATGCAAACTTACGGGCTGTGAAACTCCTATTACATATGCAACTTGAATTTCACATCTTGTAGCCAAACCCGAGGCCACAATATGTTTCGCAGCCCAACGAGAATAGTAAGCTGCAGAGCGGTCTACTTTCGTTGGGTCTTTGCCACTAAATGCTCCGCCCCCGTGACGCCCCATTCCCCCGTAAGTATCAACGATGATTTTACGCCCTGTGATTCCTGCATCCGAATACGGACCCCCTGGGTCTGCAAATCTTCCTGTCCCATTAACTACAAGTCGATATCCGTTTCTTAACCAATGAGGAGGGATGGCATGCTCTACAACGTGTTTACGGATTTCATCTGTGACAAACTGATGTTCTAATTCTTCATTTCCATTAAATCTATCTTTAAGTTTAGAATCATGTTGTGCTGCTACTACAACTGTATGGACATGACTCGGTTTGCCTGAATCATCATATTCTACAGTAACTTGACTTTTTCCATCAGGTCTAATCCATGCAATCTCGTTGTTCTGAACAATCATATCCAACCTACGGCATATTCTTTGTGCCAATGCTGCTGGAAGAGGAAAATATCTTCCACTTAATTCGCCTTCAACTTCTGTTTCTGTGCAAGCATAGCCAAACATCATACCTTGGTCACCAGCACCTACGTCATCATCGGAAATTCCGTCAACTCCCTGAGAAATATTTGGTGATTGAGTCGTAATATGTACCTGAACCTCGCATAATTCTTGACTGGTTGCATCCATTCCAATTTCGTGAGATGTATAACCGATTTTTGCTGCAGTATCTCTGGCAATCTGCTCATAGTCAGGAGTTTGCCCAGATAGACTGACTTCTCCAGCTAGTATTATTACAGCCTTGTCTTCTTTACCTTTGACCATGGTTTCAACAGCCACTCTTGACATAGGATCAATGGATAAGCATGAATCGACAATGGCGTCAGAAATGGCGTCACACACTTTGTCAGGATGGCCTGCAGACACCGATTCAGAAGTAAACAACGTAGCCATGATAGTAGAGGCGAACGTTTCTCCTTCATAGGATTTCATGAACTAACGGCTGAAATAGATGTTATAGATGGTTATGAAATCTAGATTTAATTTTGTATGAACATCTTATACAGAACATTGACATATAGGTTGCTTTCGCCGAATCATGGCCAAAAAGAATGAAATTGACAATAAGCCCTTTGGCGGAGTTCAACCAAACAAAGTCCCTGAACGCTCTGTTGAAGGAAAACCAACAATTTATACTTATGCAACATGTCCATTTTCATTGAAAGTTAAATCACTATTAAAATCAAGAGATATAGAATTCTCTAATGTTGAAGTTGATCCTATGAAAAAGACCGAATTAAAATGGTCAGATTGGAAGAAAGTACCTGTTTTTGTAGATAGTGATGGGACACACGTAAACGATTCTAATGATATCTTACACTACATTGATCAGAGTCATGGCAATAAATTCCCAAGAAAGGGGGAAGATGTTGAACAAGATAAATGGATGAAATTTTCAAATGATATTTTAGGCAAAAGCATTGTTGCTGTGATTTACAAGAATTATCGCACATCACTACATGCATTGGACTATGTCACTAAGGTAGATAAGTTTAGTTTGAAAGATAGGATTGTGAGTAAATGGCTAGGCGCTTTTGTCATGGGAATGATTGGTAGAAGTCGTGCAAAAATGTTCGATGAGCCTCCTCGTACAAACTTACAAACTCAATTAGATTCTATGTCTTCTGGGATAGAGGGAGAATTCTTTGGTGGCAAGGGACCTAATGGTGCTGATTTTGCTAATTATGGAATTCTGAGATCAATGCAAGGACTGAATGGTTTTGATATTGTTGAGAAACATAATATAATCTGGCCATGGTATAACAGAATGCAGGTTCTATCAAATATCTGAATCAGCTATTTATGTCAATTTGTACAGGATGGTCTTTGGTTATTCTAGCCATATTTGCTTTACCCATCCAACCTGATATCTGAGTATTTTCTGAATTAACCTGTACATCAATTACCAGCGCTTCACGATGAACTCTTGCTATTAGTTCAACTAATTCTAAATCCCCTTCTTTCTGAGGAGGCTTGACACTAATTATTACAGGAGGACCGTGTAAAACTGTCATTATTCCTGATCTTAATTCATCTATCCCTTGTCCACTTATAGCACTAACAGCTACAGATTCAAAGGGACTGTAATAATGTACTATTTCCTTTGCCTCCAGAATTTCTTCCTCTGTACAAAGATCTATCTTTGTTAGAACTACAATTGTATTGTGACTATTTCCATCATCAATTCTTCCGAAAAGTTCTCTGCGAGAAGTTGCAAGTTTGCGACGAATCTCATCTGGTTCATCAGAAGCATCCACTAGTAGTAACAACATATCACAAGATAGTGATTCCTGTAGAGTAGCTGAAAATGAATCCAATAATTCTGCAGGTATATTATCAATAAATCCAATTGTATCTACCATCAATATTCTGGGTTGATTTGCCATTCTTCCTACAGTTGTTTCTAGTGTCGAAAATAATTGATTTTTGATTAATACTGGTTTTCCTGAAAGGGCTGAAAATAAACTAGATTTTCCAACATTTGTATAGCCTGCCAATCCGACTGTCAAAGCACCTGATTTCGACCTTTGTCTTCTTCTCTCGGAAAGAGAGGAATCCATCTTCTTCAATTTGCGCCTAAGTTTTGCAATTTCATGTCCTACTGCTGTCATTATATTACTCCAGCCAGTCTGTCCGCCGGCTCCAAAACCCAAGCGTTCTCCAGTATGCTCGCGATGAATTAATTCTCTTAGAACTGAACGATCAGCTAACAGTCTGGCAATACGAACTTGTACTCTAGCTTCAACTGAAGATGCATGAATTGTAAATAATTCTAGCAATAATCTTACTCTATCCCAAGTTTCAATTGAGGTTAAATCATTAATATTGACTAACTGACTGGGTTTAAGATTACTATGTATCAAAATAAGGTCAACTTTCTCCCAAATATGCCCTTTTCCAGCCATTTTTAATTCTTCTGAAATCTCTTGTAATTTACCAGTACCGAAATATGTTCTAGAGTTTGGTTTACCTTTTTGTAGTATAATATCTACAATTTCTATACCCATTGTCTGGGCTAAAGATGACATTTCTTTGGTATTTTTTCCTCTAGTAAGAATTATCGCTTTACGTCCAAAATGAATACTTTGAGATTCTGAAGAATTGACTCCTCCCATACCCGCTAACAAGGGAACATCCGGAACTGGGTCGCCACTCACAAAGAACGGGAGACAAGAGGAAAGATATGCCTTAGGGTCTTGCGATGTCCATGAAGAGTGTTTCTACGACTCTTAAAATGAATGGTTCTCGTAGCCATATTGAAGCCCTATTGGCTGGAATTTCAGCCGATGATCCAGATGCATTCGATGCAAAAATTATACAAAATAATGAAGATTTTCAATTAAAAATTGTTGTTTCAGGAGAAAATCTAGCCACAGTTCGAAGTACTGTGGACGATTTATTAGCATGCTTAGGCGCAATTGAATCTACACTAAACTCACTTCAATAATTATGACTTGAGGATATAGTGAGTGTAAAAATTCATCATTTATGTGTAAATTGGAAATTCGGACGGTTGAAGTGATATGTTAGATTCGCAATACTGTGATGAGCCTTCCTCATGATAGGTCGAGACTACTGGTTGACGCCGGAGTTCCTAGTGAAATTTTTTCTCACTCAATAGATCGCTGGATTGAAACAATGCTAGCAGATGATATTAGTGAAGAAGGAGGATTGAACAATTTAGTAAGGGCCAAACTGATTGCAAAGGAAAAAGGATTAATTTGTGGACAATTTGTTATTAACAGACTGTTAGATAAACATGCTCCAAATTGCTCTTATAATTGGGGAATTAGTGAAGGTAGTTTAGTAAAAGAAAAGGAAAGTATTTTACAAATTTCTGGAATTTCTTCTGAAATTTTGAAAGTGGAAAGAGTGATGTTAAATTTATTGGGGAGACTTTCAGGGATTTCTACTACCACATCTGAGTGGGTATCTGACTCCAATGATATTCAATTAGCCTGTACGAGAAAAACGGAATGGGGGATTTTAGATAAATGGGCTGTTCATGTTGGTGGAGGGTTAACTCATAGGCTATTTCGATCAGATGCACTAATGTTAAAAGAAAATGATTTTGTATCGGCAATAGAGAGCGGTGAAGATCTAAACGATGCTATTAAAAAACTAATTTCTGGGATAGATTTGGAGAAAAATTCAAAATTTACTGTTGTAGAAGTTCAAGATATAAATGAGGCAATATTAGCTGCTGAAACTTGGTCTGAAAAACAGAGAGAAAATTCTACAACTGATTCTGTAGTATTGTTACTTGATAATATGGGACCATCGAATGCTGGGATTGTAGTTGCAGAACTAGAAAAACTCGATTTAAGAAAATGGTGTATACTGGAAGGCTCTGGGGGAATCACAAAAGATAGTATTGCAGAATGGTCATCTAGTGGCGTAGATCTAATATCAACATCAGCGATGAATAGGGGAGTGAAGCCTTTAGATATCTCACTAATAATTGAGGGAGAGGAATATGATGGCTGAAATTCCTGAAAGTCACCCTAGAAGGAAGTCTTTGATTTCTAGAAAAACAATTGTTGAAGCTACAAAAAAAGGGTTGCTGGCAGACTCTGCAATGATAGCACATGGAAGAGGGGAAGCTTTTGATTATCTTCTAGGCGAAAAAACTAGTGAAATTGCAAAACTATCGATAAAAGAATCTGCTGCTAGATTAATTTCAGCAAAGAGTCCTGTGATCTCTGTAAATGGAAATACCGCAGTACTCGCAGGAAAGGCCCTAATTAGAGTTGCAGCGGTTTTACAGTGCCCTATTGAAATAAATATTTACTATAGAACTGAAGAAAGGATGAAGTTACTTTATGATTTTTTAAAATTACAGAGGTTGAATGTTTCAAGAGAGGGAAATCCAGACAAATGGAAAGGAGATTGGGGGGTCGCTGTAATGTCGGTTAAGATTCTTGGAAGAGAAGAAGACGGGAGAATTGAGGGATTAGAGGGCCCTAGGGCAATATGTTCTGCCGAAGGTATTCAGAAATCGGATGTTATTTTAGTACCTCTTGAAGATGGCGATAGATGTGAAGTGTTAGTTTCCTCAGGAAAAGATGTATTGGTTGTTGATCTAAATCCACTTTCTAGAAGCGCTAAGATGGCTACAGTAACTATAGTTGATGAGGTATCAAGAATGGCAGATTTATTGTTAGAATATGTTATTGCGGATTCATCAGATGTTACTAAGTGGAATAATGATTCTGCACTTAAAGAGTCTCTGAAAATTATCTCTAATGGCTCAGAAGAGTAATCAGAATGCTTCTTTCAATAATTTTTCACAACGTTCAGCAATTGCTGTACCGACATCGCTGGTGGAAGCGGTGCCTCCTAAATCGTAAGTTACACAACCACCTTCAGCAAAATGTTCCTCCATAGCCTGCATTAATATATCTGCACATTTGTCTAAATCTGAATTATTTTTTCGGAAACCAAGGACTTCGAACATCATTTGTAATGATGAAAGAGTTGCCATAGGATTCACGGTATTTTTACCTGCATGTTTAGGAGAAGAGCCATGAACTGGTTCGAATAGTATATGTTTTGGTCCAAGATTAGCACTTCCTGCCATGCCCATACCTCCTTGCAGAACCGATGCTAAATCTGTAGCGATATCGCCAAACATATTTGGCAATACTACGACATCTAATGATTCGGGATCTCTCATTAACCACATAGTAAAAGCATCAATATACGCTTCATTAATATCAATTTCGGGATACTTCTCCTCTGCTATCTCGTGGAAGATTTTTCTAAACAATTGGCAGCCACGTGTCACATTAGATTTGTCGACACAGGTAACTTTCTGTGGTTTACCGAGCTTCTTCTGACGGTGTTCTGCCAAATCAAACGCGAATTTAATTACGCGCTCGGTTCCTATTCTTGAAATAGGCCTTGTATCCCAAGCCACTTCTCCATCTAATCCAGGAAACTTTTCTATCACCATAGGCTCATCTTTCTCACCTATTGCCCTCTGAGACATACGCCTTAGTAACGAATGATACAAACCTTCTGTATTCTCACGGACCATTACCATGTCTACAAGATTAGAGTCCCAGATATCTTTGTGGATACCGTGTACTTTATGCTTCACTCCTTGAAATAATTTTACTGGACGAACATTGGCATATAGGTTCAATCCAGAACGGAGTCCAAGAATTACTTGTCCACCTGCAAGGTCGCCATTTGGGAGACGCGCGCCGGGCCAACCAATAGCACCGAGAAGAATCGCGTCTGAATTATCTCTACAATGTTCAAATGACCCCTCAGGCCATTCTCTACCTGTTTCAAGATAGTACTCTCCTCCACAAGGAATTTCTGTGATATTGAAAGAAACTGGGCTGTTTTTCTCAAAAACTGATAGGACTCGCATAGCCTCTGCCATAACTTCCTTACCAGTTCCATCACCCGGTAGTACGGTCAGTCGATACTCAGTCATGATACGTGGCAGATGCTTTTACTTCATCAATCCAACTATTCGACAATTGACAATTGTTGACACGATACTTGATAGAGGTCCACTACAAATCAGATGACATGGAACACACTTCTGACGATAGTGAAGGAAGTCCTCGGATCGATGTCAGAACTTTGCCTGAATCAATTGCACAACTATGGGAAACAATGCTCAGACTTGATCCCTCATGGGATATATCAACGTGGCTGGACGAGAGAGCAAAAGAAGAGTTACAACTTATTGAAGGGCAACTAGGAAGAGAAAAATTACGTCTTGAACAGCGCCTGCATAGATTAGAGACATTAGCAAAGCGTCTCAAAAGGCAAAGAGAAGTTGCCGAAGGAGTTGTTTGGAAAGATCCACATCAGAAAAATCTCTTTGATGTCTACGATGATGAGAATAGTCAAGATTCAGAGATTAATCAAAATGAAGACGAGGTTAATGGTTTTCCTGCTGTCGATTATACTAACCTAGAATTTGGAGATGATCCATTGTTAGCGATTGTTTCTGAACATATTATTCATGTAATGGAATTATTGAATTCAAAGGGTCTCACTTCAATACACTTTGATTTATTACTACAAGAATTAAGTGAAATTGGAATAAGAGATGAAGAGGTTGATGAGGGAATAACTTGGTTATTAAAAAAACAAATTGTTGTTGAGTTGGAACAAGATCATTTTGCTTTAGACATATAAAACGATAGGGAAGAGACCCCGTTTTGAGCCGACTCCTTCAAAGAGGAGACCCTTGTCGCGACCTTTGTATTTCTATGGTTAGTGATGCATCCGGTTGGTACGCAAGGCTTGACAGAGAGTGTTCCGATAGGGTTGAACAACTCGAGACTTGGTTAGACTCTTGGGAAGAAGCCACTCGTCATGGAATCCCCATTGCTGCTACGTTACCTAATCATTGGCCTACATTACCTGCAGGTCTTCTGTCAGATCCGGGCGCTGTCCTAGATCATCTGTTAGCCCGAAACGAGGCGGAGAGTGATGGACGCTCTCCTAGAGGAGCTTATGCTACACCTGCAAAGTTTGCAGAAGCAATACTTTCTGATGAATTAAAAGATACCAAAGAAGAAGCATCAAAAGAACCTTCGGCAGCACTTTCTCTTTCTGCACTACCTCCTAGCTTTAGGGCATACGCGCAAAAGTTTAATCAAGACGTAACTGAAGAAAAAAATGATAAGTCGAATAAGGATGAAGATGGTTTCCAAACACGTTCAGGTATTGCAATACCTTTTGCAGATCCATCGGTTGGAGCCGGCGTCTTCGCAGCCAGACTAATTAGAATACATGCAGATAGATGTGAAAAATTTACCCCTGCAGAAAGAAAAAAGGACACTTTGGTTCTATTGAATGGTTTCCAGATGTTAGATAACTCAGAAGTTGCCATTAGGTGCGCTCGTCGTAGAATCTTAATTGCTCTTTCAAGATGTGATCTTGTAGATTTAGATGGAAAGGGAGATGCAGGGAAAATTGGAAGAAAGGAAGCAGAAAAAATACTAGACAAAACTGTTCAATCTGGGGATGCATTGAGGGGAGAATGGCCATGGACAGAGAAACCGGGACTATTAGTCTGTAGACCTCCTTGGTTAAGAATCAAAGATAGATTTAGGGGGCACCCAGAAGGTAGTGAACTGAGAAAAGAACTATCTAGGCAATTAAGAAACACCACTAATAAAGATGGAAGTAGAAGATTCTCAACACTCAGAGGGAATGTCAATCTATATCGCTTATTCTTAGAAAGAGGCATGCAACTTGTTAGAAAAGATGGGAGGATAAGGATGATTGTTCCTGACTCACTATTACGAGAAAAAAGTAGTATTCCTCTCCGTAAATTGATGGTTGAAAGTAACAGATGGAATTCTTCTTGGTCTTTCCCAGAAAATCAAAGAATTTTCCCAGGAGTTTCGCAGGGCGTTTTAGTAATTGGAATAACAAAGGGTGGAGAAACAAATACTATGACTAGTTATGGGCCCCTTCACACCAATGAAATAACTCCACAGAATGGATTGGCGAATAGTGTTCCTACTTTTGACATGATTAGGAAATCATGGAGTAGTTGGACTGATGGCAATTGGTCTGTCCCTAGGATGCCAAGAGATGAATATGATAGGAGAAGAATTGTCAGAGCCATTTCTGAACTTGCAGAACAACCTAAATTATCTGAAGAAAATAATTGGTTAAACCCTACTGGTAAACCAATTAGAGTCAGGGTGGGAGAAATTGACCAAACAAATTGGTCAGAAGAAATTACTGATTGGAAACCAGGATCAAGAGGGACTGCCTTCATTAGAGGTACGCATTTCTCCACCAAGGGTGATGAAATTAGTATAATTCATCCAGCATACGTTAGTGGACTAAAAGAAGATTCGACCCAAAGAAACCAAGCAAAATGGACTGGTTCTATTAAGCCTAAAGGAAAACCAAGACTTGCTTGTCAAGCTATAGTTAATGCTCAACTAGAAAGAAGACTGAGATGGGCAGTAGTGCCTTCTGATTGTGTATTAGGAAATTCTGTTAATTTCTTGGAATTACCTGCTGAAGTAATGGAAAGAATCGCTGAAGAACATGGCTCTGTAGATAAGGGATTGAATTGGTTAGCAGTACATCTAAATTCAGAAACATTGGACCTTTGGTCTCGAGCATGGGCTGCTAATAATAATGTAAATAATTATGAAATTGAAAATCTTCCATTCCCTAAGCCTAACCAAATACGTTCAATAGCAATGCAATAACATATTCCGGAAATAAAAGGTTCGGTTTCCGGTAATTATTTTCCTTTCTCCGGTTTTTCTGACTAAAAAATACCAAACTGATTAATACATACGCTCGTCCTCGGTGAAACCGTCTTGCGTCGCAAAGCAAACAAATGAAGGGCTAAAATATGGGAATATATCCAAAAATAGGTATTACGGGATTGCCTAGATCTGGTAAGTCCGCAGTATTACAGAAAGTAATACAGATGGTACAAGATGAAAGGAAAAATAAATCTAGAAAAACATACAAAGACATCATCGGAGGAGTTCAAACTGAAGCCATAATAGAAAATGGCGAAAGGGTTGGATACGCCTGTGTCAATGTAAGAACTGGAGAAAGGGGAGTCATTGCACATCGAAATATAGATTCTAGAACTCGTATCTTAGGGTATGGGATTGATCCAACTGAGTTAGATAGAGTTGCAGTGCCTGCAATACTTGATGCATTGGATGAATGTGAAGTTTTAGTAATTGATGAAGTTGGAAAATTCTCAGTGGAAAGTGAAGGTTTCGTTGCTGCTGTTCGTGCAGCCTTGGAATATGACAAACCGACTTTAATGACTTTGCACAAAAAGAGTAGGCACCCATTATTGCAAGATATACGTAGAAGAGATGATGGTCGTGTTTTAGAAGTTACTCCAGTAAATCGGGCACTTCTACCATACAAAATTCATAAATTGTTGGAGTAAAGTGGTGCATGGGATAATATACATACCCCGTAGGTGATTTTTTGTGGATTCTCCAGCAAATAGAGTTCAAAGAATTTTAGTTGGTATGATTTTATCGTTCTTGCTGATGACTGCACTAGCAATATCTGAAGGTCTGATACGAATATTCGGTTGTGTTGGTAGTGAATGTCAAGAAGAGAATAGTTATGCATTCATATTTCCGATAATTCTTTTGCTTAGTATTACATTGTACTTATTACTCCATTTTTCTAAGGGGAAAGAACATGAAAAGGGAATTTTAGATCGATGGATTAGTCGGGAAGAAGAGGATGTGATGAGATCTAGGCTCAAACAGGAGCAACTAGATGCCAGTGGAGATAATATGGGTTCAGGATGGTCTGAGATGGAAAAAAGACATTTGGAAACTAAATTAGAGGAAGAATAAGGAAGCGAAACCTTGACTCTTGGAATACCCTCGTAGGGCTTGGCGATACCCATGAGCGAAATACCTGAAGGACTGATTTATACCAAAGAACATGAATGGATTAAAGTCGAAGGAAATGAGATTACTGTTGGAATTACTGACTATGCTCAGAATGCTTTGACAGATGTTGTTTGGGTAGAATTGCCGGAATTGGGAGTATCTGTAAAATCAATGGATTCGTTTGCTAATGTAGAATCTGTTAAGTCTGTGAGCGAAATCTATGCGCCGGTTTCTGGTGAAGTTATAGAAATAAATGAAGATTTAGAGGATGCTCCTGAAACAGTGAATACTGACCCATATGGAGAAGGTTGGATTTGTAGAATGAGTATGGATAATCCAGGTGAACTTGATGCGCTTCTTGATGCTGCAGGATATAAGTCTCTTATCGAGGAATAGGTAAATGGCGATTCTCAGTAAGATCTCAATATATGTTGATGGATCTTGCGAAGAAAATAGAAATGTATCATCAGAAACTCCCGCTGGATGGGGGTTTTGTGTGGTAATAGGAGACACAGGTTTAGGAAAAGGGCAAGGAGAAATTATTACTGAAAAAAGTGGTCCTGTCATCACAGAAAAAGACTCGGAAGGATATATTGGTTCAGAAGTAGGTTCCAACAATACAGCAGAGCTATGTGCCCTTGCTCATGCACTAAAATGGCTACTAGTCGATGGCAGTGATGCCCCAGCAGTGATTAGAGGAGATTCTCAATATGCTCTGAAAATAGGTACTGGGATTTGGAAAGCTAAGGCGAATAAAGAATTAGCTTTGAATGTTCAAAAATTATGGAGAGAGGTGTCTTCACTTCGAAATTTAACTCAAGAGCACGTTAGGGCACATAGAGGACATCGTTGGAATGAGAGGGCTGATCATTTGGCATTTCGAGCAATGCAAGGAAAAGACGCTTTACCATTACAATTCTGGAAACCTGGTAAAAGATAATTCAATCATCAGAAAGAATTGTCACACTTAGGAATACATAAGTTGCTTGAATAAAAGTCAGTAAAGCAATCAAGGAAAAAATCAATGACGTTGGGTCCGGAAAAAATAGTTTATTTTTTCCTAAAAGATACGATATAATAAAAATAAAGAATGAAAATAAGAATAATTTTTTTGCGGAGCTCTCAGGATTTTTCCATAAGTCTAACCATGGAACTAATCCGCGTCTTTTGAATGTGAATCGATACCAAGAGACATACCACATTGTCAATCCGATAAGTCCCATTACCCCCAGAGTAAAAGATTCTGAACCCCAAGGCCAAGAAAATGAAAATTTCAAGAAGATTGTATTGATTAAAAGTATTGAACCTGAGAAGAAATAGAGGTGCCAATCCGGCGGGTTCTCCTCGGCCATAACAATACCGAGACGTTAAGTGATTTCAAATCAACCCTAAAGATGGGTTCTTGATGTAACAGTAACTCGCGTAATTATGGAGCACCGATTAGTTTGGTCGGATTCAATGAATCAAGATCACCTTGATTTGAGATTCCGAGTTTTAAGAATAGGTATGCCAAGAGGGACTGAACATTATCCTAAGGTAGACAATGATCCTAGAACAAGATTCCTGTGCGCCTATATTGGTGAAAAAATGGTCGGATGTTCGACCTTGCAAGTTGATTCAAGAGAAGGTTACAAATATCGAATAAGAGGAATGGCCGTAGACTCAGAATATCGTAACAGAGGTATAGGTTCTGAGATTGTCAAAGAATTACAAAATAAGGCGAAAGAAGAAAGAACAGGAATATGGTGTAATGCCAGAATCAAGGCAGTACCCATGTATGCAAGATGTGGGTTCGTAATCGTATCTGAAATATTTGAAATTAAAAATATTGGGCCTCATTACGATATGGAATGGAAATAAAAAGCATCCGCTGAAGTGATTTAATTGGAGCACAGGCCGGGATTTGCACCCAGGTCCGCGGATTTGCAGTCCGCTGCATAGCTACTCTGCCACCCATGCGTTGACTAACCGTAACAGACATTATGTTTGAATATTCTTCGAAAGAGGGTATCAAAAATCTATGCATGAAACGATTATTCTTCTTCACGATCTGAATCCTCATCATATGCATGATAGCACACTCTTCTTTCTTCGGACCAAGTTCCCCCTTCCTCTAGACAATCTGCTCCATCAGGAGATAGCCAAAAGTTGCAGAATACAAATTCTTTGTCTCTATCATTAACTTCAATCCATTCTCCTCCACGTTCATTACATATTTCTTCTCCAATATCTGTATGAGTTGTGGGTAGTGGTTTAGTATCCTTTTTATCTTTACGAATTGTGTCGTGTAATCTATCAAATAATCCTCTTTTATCTTGTTTGTCGCGCTCGCAACGTTCATCCTCTGTACAATCTCGATGAATTTCATGTCTATGTAACATATGTGCTAAAACTTCTC
>DAFS01000045.1:0-682 GCA_002495525.1 Euryarchaeota archaeon UBA89
GTAATTTGGCTTGATGTTGAAGATATTCACTATGATTGAGTAATTAACTAAATCCGAGTACTTAAGAATACGAGTCAGGTCGACCGCTTCCAAGACCTATGGTCTGTAAGGTGATATCATGGTAACAAGAACACATGGACAACGTCAAGGAACACGTTCTATTCTTAAAAAAAGTAAGCGTGACAAAGGTCGAGTTTTCATTAACAGAGTAATGCATCCTTATGTAGAAGGCGATAGAGTAGCCATCGTATTAGATGGTGCTCAACATAAAGGGATGCCTCACCGTAGATTTCAGGGACGTACAGGAATAATTGCTGGTAAGCAAGGACGTGCGTACATTGTCAACTTTAAAGATGGCAATATGAAAAAGACAGTAGTTGCTCGCCCAGAGCATCTCAAACCAATTAAGGAATGATTTTAATGACAGAAAAAGAATTTGTAGATTTTGCTACAGTACGTGAACTTCTATCAGATGCAAGAGAAAGACGTGGTGATTTATCATACGAACAAATAATGGCTTTACAACATGCGGAGTGGGCTGCATCTACAAACAGAGGAGGGACTAAGACAGATCCTAAGGTATTCACTGCACTTTACAATGCACTATCCGAAAATGAAAAATTATCTCAATATCCAGAAATCTGTTCAAAGTTAGCAGAATTAACTCCTTTGAATGTGAAAG
>DAFS01000045.1:1066-6034 GCA_002495525.1 Euryarchaeota archaeon UBA89
TTGAAGAAATCATTACTGTTATCCGACAACACGTACTTTGATTAAAATAGTACCCTTTTAATGAATTAATTCTTGAATAAAGACCTTTCTCAGGTGGTTGTAAATCATGTATGCGAACACACCTTCTGATGCCGGAGACGGACCTTCATCTATTTTTTCAGGTGAAACTCACTTGAGAATTTTAGATATTTCCGAAAGGAGACCTGTAGGGTATGAAGTACATGCATTGACAGAACCGTCTTTGTATCTAGTTCGTGCCAGAGTCATAGATAAGGAAGGAATTACTAGTGGTTCAAGATTGATAAGTGAAGAAAATAAAGTCGGCCCGCTTTCTTTACTACGTTATCGGGATTTATCCTCAAATAGTGAGGATATTATTCTCGATGAATTAATGGGTGCCATAAAAGATAATTCTGAAATTCACTTAGGTTTCTATAATCGTGCAAATAATATTTCTTTGAAAGTACATGCCTTCCAACTTCTTCCAGGGATTGGTAAATCTAAGGCTCAGAAAATGGTTCAGTCACGTGGAATGGCAGGATGGATGGAGTTTTCAGAAGTCGACGAAGCCTGTGAAATAGATTCCGTAAGATTATTGGCTGAAAGATATCTAATTGAGATTGAGGATCCTCTAAATAATCGAAGCATCCTAGATCATCTTATCCGTTCATCTAAATAATCTGGAATTACTATGGACGATTTAGACCCTAGATTACTCGTCGACCTACTTAGAGATCATATTATTCCTGATAAGTCGCTGGGTCAACATTTTCTTCTTGATCAAGATGTAATATCTCGTTCAATAGAGATATGTATGGAACAAGGTTCTCCGCTAAATTCAGAGTCTAAGGTTCTTGAAATTGGTCCTGGCCCGGGCTCTTTGACGCTATCTCTTCTCAGAACTAACTCTAATGTAATCGGAATTGAAATAGACAGTGAAGCAATTTCGCATTTAGAAAGAGTCTTTGGTAACGCTGAAGGTAAGCTTGAAATTATTTCAGGTGATATTTTGAAAGTAAAATGGCCTAACAACCTCTCCCATATTGTTGCTAATTTGCCCTACCAAATATCTAGTCCAGTCCTTGATTTGATTCAACAATATCATTATCGTAGTCCATTAGATGCGATAGTCATACTAGTTCAAGATGAATTTGCTGAAAGAATGTCTATGGAACATTTTGGTTCATTAAGTCCTCTAGGGCTGTCACTATGGCTCGACTTTGATGTAAAATTAGACAGGAAAGTCCCAGGAGGAGCATTTAGCCCCGCACCAAGAGTTAATTCTCGATTAGTTTCACTTATTCCAATAGATCGTTCAATTGAAAATGGAAAAATTAATCGTAAGATGTTTAGAATTATTACACAACATTGTTTTTCTAGCCGTAGAAAGAAAATTAAAACATTATTATTCAAAACCCCTCGTAGAATTAGTAGAGTTGGTGGCTGGCATAAATCTCGATGGAAGGCTGCAATTGAGGATTTGATAGATAATCCTCCAGATGGATTTTCTGAAAATTGGTTTGATAATAGACCTGATATGCTTGAACCTGAAGAATGGGCTATAATCGCTAATAGAATATCCTCCTTTGGCGAATAATTGAGACAATTATGACCGTGACTTGATAGCATACGCATGATTCGGCGAGTTACTGCGAAGCCTATGGCGAGATTCGCACAGGAGGTTTTGTTATGGCAAAAAAAGACACCTATCTTGCGTTATTACGTCGTGGTATAGATGAAAAGACAGCTCAAATCCTATCCGATGGTGGAATTAAAGTCGGTGATTTAAAAACTTTAGATGTTGAAACTTTAACAAATAATTATGGTTTGAAAAAAGAAATAGCCACCTCAGTACTTGACTCAGTAAAATCAGGACCTCGCTCTTCAGCAAAGCAGAGATATTTGGCAGATGTTCTTTCTGACACTGGTGGTAAGAAGAAAGTCGACAAAATTGAAGAGCAGAGATTCAAGAGAGAACAGAAAGATCTTCATGCGGAGTTATTAGAAAAGAAAGAACAACTTCGAATTGCTAAAGTCGAGCAATTCCGTGAAAAGAAGCTTGTAATGAACAGATTAGGTAAGACCGTAGAATTAATCGTAAAACT
The DNA here is from genome assembly GCA_002495525.1 of Euryarchaeota archaeon UBA89. Classification (GTDB taxonomy): domain Archaea; phylum Thermoplasmatota; class Poseidoniia; order Poseidoniales; family Thalassarchaeaceae; genus MGIIb-O2. The sequence continues at coordinate 3,172 of DAFS01000045.1, forward strand.
AGAGAATACTTTCGATGAAGAAGGTAAAGATGAACAGAGAACTAAACTCAGAGACCAGTTAGAGACTCGCGGTCTTGAAGCAGCAAGAGATCATGAATTATTGGATTTGTCTGGTACTCCTCAGGACATAGTTGATTTCCGTAGAAAGATAGCACCCGTATTATGCATGCACGCATGTCCAGAATGTGGTGAAGAGATGGACCCTAGAGGAGGGAATGTGATGGAGGACATGACTGATTTCATGTTAATTTGCTGGGATTGTGAGAAAGAATTCCGTGCACCTATGGCCCAAGTTGTAGAGGATAAATTAGGTAATGGAGATAGAATTCAAATAGATCCTAGAAAAGGTCCAAGATTGAAAGTCTATGAGCCACCAAAGAAATCTGAAACTCTAAGCGTTGATGATTTAATTAAGAGAGACCTAGAATCAACAGGTGCTTCCGTTGCAGAACTTGAGGCAGCTGTCGAAGCAAGTAAATTATCAGGCGGATTAATGAGTATTGAAGATTGGATAGAGCAAAAAATTACTGATAAAGGATACATACAAGCCCAGGAACATAGAGAAGAATTCATTCTTGCAACCGGTGCTGGCGCTACTAAATTCAATAAGTGGATGAAGAAAGCAGGTCTATATTTCAATAAACAAACAGGACGTTGGACTCGCTGGGAAGATCGTTAGTACCTCGAATTATTCAATATTTGTTAGATGGTTTGAATAAATCGCACTCACTGGGTCAATCATGGCAATCATTCGCTTCTTTCGCGGAGGCCTACTTTTAGGTTCTGCTGAAGTCGAAGAAGGAGATTTTATTGTTGATGTTGCAGACAAAATTGGTATTAGTATACCAACCAACTGTACATCAGGTAATTGTGGAACGTGTGTAGTTAGATTAATTGCGGGAGATATTGAGTATCCTGAACCCCTACCTCCTGGTTTAGATGAGTTTCTCATAGAAGATTCGGGCATCCTATCTTGTTGTATGATTTCGGAAGGTTCCTGTGATATCGATGTCATTCCACCAATTTGAGGGGTTAAGATGGTAGATTGGAGTAATGAATTAATTTTTCTTCTTATTTTTGATGTGGTAGCTTTATCATTTGCTGTTTGGTGGCTTTCCCGAAGAGTTCAATCAAAAATAGTTGAAGTTAATGAAAGAAAATCGAAGAGATGGATAAGAGAAGAAGAGTAAATCATTACTCATTTATTGCAGCAGTCCATCTATTTTCTTGTGGTATGCCAACAATTTCAATATGGCAAGCAAGAACACCTCTTATTTTCTTAACTTCATTTCTCAGTTCAATTAAGTCGTTTACACAACAAGGACAGTAAGGGTGAGTTGGAGTAATCCAAAGTTCAACTATTCCTCCTTCACTAACTTCAACTCCTTTCAAGATTTCTTTGTCCTTCAATAGTTTACCATGTGGTTCTTTTCTTTCTCTTAGAATCTTAGCCAATCTTCTTTCAACCGGGCTGGAGGACTGAGACACATAATAGCGCAAGAGGCGTAGGAATTAGTATGTTGCTTATCCTTAATTCCAATCTGTAATGAAAGGAAATTTATCTCCCATAGTTAAGTATTCCATACCATCTCTTGTTCTAACAAAAGTATCTTCAGTTCCAATACATCCATTTTCATAGATTACTTTTGGTTCAATTGCCATTGTTCCACCCACATTTAGTGGCCGATCGAAACCTTTAGCAATTACTGGAGTTTCATCTAACTCTAATCCTACTGAATGCCCTAAGAAATAAGATTTATCGGGTAACATACCCATCAAATTATTCTCATACCCCATTTCTTTAGCAAGCTGACTTCCGATTTCCCAAGTTTTTGAACAGTTATCTCCTGAACCTAGACTAGATACAACTTTATTTCTAATTTCTACCATATCATCCAGTCTTTCCATCCACTTTTCATTTAGTTTCCCTGCACTGAACATACGAGTGCAGTCAGAAACATATCCTCTATGTAAATGTACAATATCTACTGTAACCGGTGAATTTGATTCAACTTTTGTATGTCCAGATCCTAATGATGATATTGGGCTTGCTCCAACTCCTCCAATTGCAGAATCAAAATATGAAGGTACAGATGCCGAACTTCCAGCAACAATCACTACTCTATCGCAGTCCATCGGCCATTTCCTCATTCTAATCCTTCCACCAAATCCAGCCTTTCTACTGACTTCATCCGCTATTGAGGCCATTTCTAACTCAGTTTTACCTAAACCTCCATTTTCTTTAATTGCCTCAAACATTGTTCTATTTATTTGTCCACTTTCCCTGAGCATCTTAACTTCCCATTCAGATTTTGTTTCTCTCAATTCATACATTATTTTTGTACAATCTTTATTTGTCCCATCTAACGAACTTAATTTTTGATTGATGAACTTCCAGCGATCATGTGGAATCTTCCCTTCAAGTAACGCAGGTATCTCAACTCCTCCCTTATCTCTAATTTCATCTGCTAAATCCGCCATTCTAGGCTGTGCCATTACAGGATCCGGACTATCCTCTCCCCCCGATTCAAATTTTGCTCTTTCCAAAGATCTCTTTACCCAATGTGTAGTTTCAATATCAGAGTCTTTCGATCCAACCAAAATCATACCATTTTGCCTTCCACCAGTTAGCCAGTAAAGCTCTACAGGGTCGTCAATTAATACAGACTCTATTTTGTATTCAGATAATACTTCAGAGAGCAATCTCCTACGATTTTCTAGTTCAGATACTGGGACTCTCCAGTCAACTCCATCGGGTCCAGTTAAACTCTCCTTATCCCATGTCATATAGGCGCGTAGTGATATCAAAGACAAAGGTATTGTGTAAGGGATGTTAGATTAATTCAACCATTACGGTCAAAGA
>DAFS01000055.1:0-26832 GCA_002495525.1 Euryarchaeota archaeon UBA89
GATAGAGGTGCGAAGGTAATTGCTAGAGCACTAAGGGACGCAGGCCATGAAGTGATTTATACTGGTTTAAGGAGAAAACCATCAGAAATAGTACGCGTAGTTATGGATGAAGATGCTGTTGCTGTAGGGCTTTCAACTTTGTCGGGTGCCCATAATGTATTAATTCCAAAGGTTTGTGAAGAATTAATTTCTAATGGCATGGGGGACGTGATCGTTTTTGCAGGTGGAATAATACCTGAATCTGATAGAGATTATTTGTATTCTTTGGGTGTGAGGGCTATATTTGGCCCCGGTACTAAAACTAGTTCAATTATTGATTTCTTAGAAATTATTTCAGATCGTAAAGATAGTCAATTAGATGTAGGTGTTGGAGAGAAAAAAGGGTGGAGATGGTCTTGAGTCACGATAAGAATATCGCTCTCGCTAAGCAAGGAAATAGAAGAGAACTTGCTAAGTTACTGACAATAATAGAATCAGGTGAAAAATTACCTATTAATGAGTCTAGTGAATCATGGGTATTAGGAGTTACAGGTCCTCCAGGAGTGGGTAAATCAACCTTAATCGGTGTAATGATAGAAGAATGGGTTACAAGAGGTGAAAAAGTGGCGGTTTTAGCCATAGATCCCTCTTCTCCAAAAAGCGGCGGAGCATTACTGGGCGATAGGATGAGGATGTCATCTGCGGACAATGGTGAATCTGTTTTCATACGCAGTTTAGCGACTAGAAATCATCCAGGTGGACTGATGCCTTTTTTGGATTCAATGATAAACTTACTGTGTTATTGTGGATGGACAAAAATCATCATTGAAACTGTAGGAAGTGGTCAATCGGAAATAAGAATAGTCGCTTTTGCAAATAGAATAATGTTAGTTGATGGCCCAGATCGAGGTGACATAGTTCAAGCAGAAAAAGCAGGTATTATTGAATTAGCAGATGTGATAGTAATAAATAAATCAGATTTACCAAATTCGGATAATGCTGCAAATTCTATTAAGAAGTCACTCGAATATTCAAATAAGGATACTGACACAATAGTGATGTTGACCTCTTCAATTAATAATAATGGGGTTTCAGAATTGATAGAGAAATTAGATAATCTTAATATTAATAAAGATAGGAATATATTAAGGACTAAGGAAAGATTACTTTCAGCTTGGGATTATAAGTTATTATCTAATCCTTCTTTAGGTGGTATATTATTAGACTTAGAGTCTGGAGCAATGAATCTAGATGAAGCATTGGAGCATCTTTGAAATTATTTTTTGGAAGTGGAAAACTGAGTACTGACGTAATCCCATTAGATATAGATCATGCTAAACACTCAGTCGGAGGAATGAATGGTCACATTTTTAGAAGATTCACTCATGTGATTATGTGTTTAATTCCTATTTTGTATTATACTAAAGGAGATCAACTTTCTGATTTTTTTTCAATGGAGCCTAATCAATTTGTTACCTACTGCCTGCTTGTTTTGATTCTTCTTGAAATAGTAAGGCTATATTTTGGAATTATTATTGTAGGACAAAGAGAATATGAAGCAAAACAAGTATCTGCACTTGCTTGGGGAGCATTTGCTGTTTGTTTAGCATTAATTATTTCTCCCGAATCAAAAAATTTCGAGGGTATGGAATCAGGGCTATATGCTGCACCATTAATTTGGGGTTTGACATTCGTAGACCCTATAATGGGTGAAATTAAGCGTTCTAAAAGAGGTATTAAGGCTGCAATATTTGGTGGATTAGTCACTTCTTATGTTATTTGGCTATCTAGTACCTATTTTCTAGGTACTCCATTCATTGCATCAATTATTTTAGCACCTATGACGGTTCTTGGTGAATTACCTACTGTGAGATGGATTGATGATAATGCTACTATGATTCTTCTCCCATTAACCATTTTACTATTAATAGAACCATTTCTTTGAATATTCGCTGGCGTCATGTTTACATCCTTCGTACCTCTCGAAGGTATGATAATATGGATGATATTGAACAAAATGAGATTTGGGAATCCACACTCTCGCAGAATACATATGTTATGATTTGGGTAATTGCATCCTTGGCATCTTTAGCAATATTTGTCAAATTTTTCTAATTTCATATAAGACACTGAATTAAATACCTGTGATTTCTGGGAATATTATGTGTGGAATTACTGGGATTCTAGGTAACGGCGATTCTACAGTTTTAGGCTCTATGTCGAACAATTTATCTCATAGAGGACCAGATGGTTTTGGTAGTTTTGAATCTGATTTGATGGTTGGGAGTATTTGTCTTGCTCAATCAAGACTAGCTATCGTTGATGTAAATGGTTCTAAACAACCTATTGAATCTGAACATAATTGTATTCTAGTTCAGAATGGTGAGATTTATAATTTCAAAAATATTAGATCAGAGGTTGAAAACTATCCTTGGAAGACTTCAGGAGATAGTGAAACCATTCTAGCACTTCATCGAAAATATGCTTATGATAATAAAAGATCTTACGAGATTCCTATTGGAAAAAGGATGGGGTCATTGTTGAAAACCAACAATGCAGATAAGCCTGGAAATAAAGCAGAAAAGCATAAGCATTGGGTCAAGAAATTAGATGGGGTTTGGGGTTTTGCATTGTGGGACCCTCAAACTAGAGAATTAATCCTCTGTAGAGATACAATAGGTGTTAAACCTCTATTTAGAACTTTATTACCTGATGGCACACTCCTTTTTGGCTCTGAAATCAAATCATTCTATGCGCACCCAGACTTCCAAGCAAAGCCCGATATTAATGCATTGGCTGTTAGGCTAGCATTTGAATATCCATTAGATTACACAACATTATTCTCAAATGTGACGTCAGTAGCACAGGGTACAATTGAAACTTGGTCTTTAGATAAAGAAGGTAAAGCAGTACTAACTGGTATTACTCGATATAATCAAGAGAGAATTTCTCCAGAGAAAGATTGGAATCAGAATTTAGATGCGGAAATTTTATTGAAATCTCTCTATGAGGGTGTGGAGTCAAGGCTGATGTCTGATGTTCCAGTAGGAGTTGTTTTATCTGGTGGTTTGGATTCCAGTCTTATTGCAAGTTTATCTAAGCAGATTTCAGATTCTAAGGGTCTTGAATCTCCCGATGTTTGGACAGTTGCTGGCGATGAGAATAATCCCGATATGCAGGCAGCGATAAGTGTTGCAGAACATTATGACTTGAATCATCATAAGAAAATTATAGATCCAGAAAAATTTTGGCATACCCTGCCAAATTTTATTTGGAGTGGTGAAGATTTGGATATTTCTGTATTATTCTGGCAGCCACTATTTGAAGAAATGTCGAAGAAAGTCAAAGTAGGAATCTGCGGACAGGGTGCTGATGAATTACATGCTGGTTATTCAAGATATAAGAAATTAGATTCACATGCAAAATTAATTGATGAACGATTATCTGATTTTGGAAATTTCTCAATCGATAAGGATTTTATTGGTTTAGGGCAACCATGGATAAATGACAATATTTCTGCACAGAATAATTTCAAAGGTGTTAATGAAACATTACAATTTGAAATTGATAGAGGACAATTATCAAATTTTCAACTTAGGTTAGGAGATAGGCATAGTATGGCCTTTGGAGTCGAAGCTAGAGTTCCATTTCTATGTAGAGAACATAGGACTCTTTCTCATAAAATTCCTATTGGATGGAAAATAAGTGACACTGATGAAAAGTTGGCGTTGAGATGTGCTGCCAATCTAACTGATCTACCCAAACACATTGTAAAAAGACCGAAGATGCCTGCTGGAACAGCTACAACTCCTAACATAATGAATAACCTACTTTCCGAATTAACACCCCATGCTCAAGATTGGTCTGAAGATTATGGGAAATTGTCTCCAATGCTAAAAAAACAGCCAGATATGGGAATCGGAATGAGGATATTCCATGCAATGCACCTTACAGATAATCAAAATGGTGTCCGAAAAGGTTCTGTAATGGATTTAATTTACGATGTCAGTGATTGGAATAGTCTGTAAACCTAGTTAGAATCTATTCTTTATTTTCTTCTTCTCCAGAGTCAATCTCAACTCCTTCCATTCCTACAATTTCATAATTTGATGGAAACATTGCAACAATTACACCAGCTACAATACAACCTAGCGCCATATAAAATCTTGATTGAATCATCATCAATTCTAATCCTATAACTACTAATAACAGACCTCCTAAATTTGAAACCCAAACCAATGTCTTGAATGTAGATAATGATACTCCTGTAGTCGTGCCAGTTCTTTTGGGTCCAAATTCTGCTCCAAATCTAACCGGGTCATCTTTTGCCATATTATCTCACCTATCTATCATTGAAATTGCGTCAGTAGGACATGCAAGTACACAGAGTTTACATCCCGTACATGGATCTCTCAATACTCTTGCTTTCCTATTAACAGAAATATTCATTATTGGACTAGCTAAAGGTTTGTCATAGAGCTCTATTGCATCGTCATCACATACTATGGTGCATTGGTCACAACCTATGCATAATTCTTCTTTTACCCAAGCGACAGTATCTTCGCCACCTTTCATAGATGCAATTTCGCCAGCCTTTAACGAATTCAGCATTATTCTAATCTTACTTTGCTGTTTTTTACGACGTTCCGCTACATCCGATGCGCCCGTCATATAACTCCGAGAACATCATTCTACTCAATACTATGTTTTCTTTAGTCAGATTAATTTCCAAAGTCCTTCTCCGCAGTGATATGAATAATCAAGCCGATATAGATAAATGGTGGAAAGATTCTATGGTATTACTTAGTATATCTTTGCCATCATTAATTTGGCTAATGATGTACCTTTTATTATCGCTAAAAATTGCTTGGATTTCGTTCCCTTGTGGAATATTAGTCGGCTTTTTCCTCTGGTTAATCGCATTAGGTTATGAAAATCCAAGGATGGCTAAGGCCACTCTTATTGGTGTAACTGCTAATTTAGTATTAGCATTAATCTCTGCATATTATGCATTTTTCAATTATTGATTTTTCGCATTTACTTGCCTTGCCAAGAACGAGACGATATCTAATATTTCGAAATCATGCTTTGGGTCGCCTTCAAACTTCAAACATTCGAAATGACTTACACATTTAGGGCAAGAAGTCAACATTACGTCTGCCCCCGTCGCCTTTACTTCATCGAATCTTTGTATCCTTAGAGCTCTACTGTTCTCATTACAAGACATCATACTTGAAACTCCACAACATAATCCGTCTTCCTTAGTATGTTCCATTTCTACCAATTCGACTCCATCAACAGCTCTGACTAACTCTCTCGGTTCTTCGTAAATGTTCATCTGTCTACCTAGTCTACATGGGTCGTGATATGTCACAGTTACATCTTCTTCTGCTTGTAAGTTCATATCGAATCCGTTCTCAATGAGATACTCAGTAGTGTGCATGACTTTCATATCATCTAGTTCATAGTCCATTGCAAATGTTTTGAAGCATTCAGCACATGAAGTAACCAGAGTATCAATCCCTGACTCGCCTAGTTTTTTCTGATTATATGATTTTAATTTTTCAAATACTTCAGTCATCCCTTGCCATTTCTGATCGTGTCCACAACATTTCAAGAAATCTCTGCCCAAGTAGGTTACGTCTGAGCCCATATCTTCGAAAAGAGTGAATGCAGCAGTAGTCGTATCTCCCAAATCCATGGTGCCTTCATTGACATGGCTGAAAATCATTTCCTGGTCAATATAGTCTACACAACCAGGATAGTATCCTATATTAGAGTCAATAGGATATTCTTCGACACTGATGAAAGCCTCATCTGCACTCTCTTCAGCCTCTGCCGCTAGAACTGCTTGTAGCAATGTATGAGGTATTTCTGTTGCTGGTGGACCTCCAACTATCAGACTTCTTCTTATGTCCACATAGGAGTCATAATCTACGAGTTGTGGGCAAGCATTCGTACATGCCGTACAAGTCAGACATGAATATAGAGGCACCCCATCGTCTTCATTATTCCATGTATTGTAAATAATATTCAATTTATCTCCTGCATTAAATAATCTGACAGGACAAGCATCATCACACAAATCACAACCATAACATTTGTTCATTTCCCATTCATATCCTCTTGCCATACTTCTCATTAATATGAAAACCATTGCTCCAACTCCTAGACAGGGTATGAATAATGAATAAATTAATTTGGCATCTAGACTCTTTGGATTCTTATGGTAAGTGGGATTATCTACAATCATTTCAGTTAATTCAGTAGGTTCTAGTGTCGTCGTTGATCTTAAAAGTGCCATTCCGTCATCATCTATCAGTAGTGGCTGATATACAGTAATTGAGTAATCCATAATCATGCTTACAGATGAATTAACATTATTACTCGTAGATGTAAATTGTAATGTGTATGATTCTCCCGAATCTAAATACATGCTATCCGCTGAACATTTCCCGTCTTCTGTACTCCATAATATATTACTATTAGAATCCGTCAAAGTGAGAGTTTGTGAATGTACCCCTGCTGCTCTGACAGTGGTTCTAAAGTTACAACCGATATCTGCCGGGACGCTTGATATTCCAAAGTCTTCAATATTGAAAACTTGAGAATCTGTAAATGAAACTTCCTCATTCCCCAATTCGTTACCTGTTAAAGTCACATCTCCAAATACTGCATTCCTACCCGTCTCAGGTGCCGAATGTTCATTAACTCCTGAATAATCAAAAATAACTTGTTTAGTCGGCTGATAAATCCCCCAATCTACCCAATGAATAGCAGGGAGTACACAATAATCTGCAAAATCTTCTCCATGAATTAATGTCTGCCAAACTGCTACGTCTTGTGAATCCTCATATGGCAAGCATTCATCAGACCATTCCGCCCAAACATTTCCTTCTTCAACATGAATCAATGTATCTAATGGTTGAGTTCTTAATTTGTCAAGTTCACTCACATCATCCATTGCTCCAAGACCTCCATAGTCCCAAAATCCATCTTCATAAATTGGCCATGTCACTACACATATCAGGAAGGCAGCTACTGCAGAGCCCACGGCAATCTGTCTACCAATTATGGGAGTTAACCTAGCACCTAAAGCATTCAAACCAAATCTTCTGACTACGAAATAAATCACAGCAAATATGAATATTCCAGTTAAAATCCACGGTATCGCATTGAATATTTCGGCTGTCCAAGGCTCTTGTCTCCCACACAACAAGTAACCATGTGAATCTGCCCAACAATAATTTTTCAAATCTTTTGCATATAATTCTAAAAAGATATTAATCGAAAACACAGAAATAAACCAAACATGAGCAAGATAAACTGCTCCTGCTGTTGCGAACCATGGGTCTTCAACACCTCTCTTTTCTCTTCCGGGCAAAAACGGAGGTAGCGCCAGAAGCCCTACAGGTATTCCAGTTATCGCTGCGCCCCACCATGCAGCATTCCAAAAAATGTACTCTGCTCCAAAAAAAGCTCCAATTGGGCCTGCTGGTATAGTGTAAGATGGTAGATATTCTCCCCATCTCAAATATCCATATGAAAATAATACATACCAATCAGGAAAAACGAACCCTGCTTGAGCGAAAGGATCTGCTGCACTGTGAAGAGGTGGTGGAATTAACCAACAGTAGTACGCTAGTGTTGCTATCATAGAAGCAAAAATTATTGTATCTCGGAGAACTTCAGAAGGCCAGAAAGGATGACCCATGTGTGGCCTTCTTCTTTCTTGGTCTCCTTCTATCAAACCATCTCTTTCGGTGACATATACATCTGCTATCCTGCCGAATCTTTCTATTATCCCCATTCACAACAACTCCTAATGCGGCTCCGCAATTCCTTGAACCCAAACAATAAACAAATGGGCGATAATCAGAGTAGTTACAATCACAGGTAATATGAATACATGTAAGAAATACATTCTAGTAACTGTTTGACCTGATAAAGAAGTACCGGCAAATAGTGCTTTAGCTATCCATCCTCCAATTAGTGGCGTAGATGTAGCCATATTTATTCCAATTGTAGCGGCTCCAAATGCCAAACTATCCCACGGTAAAAGATAACCTGAATATCCAAAGAATATGGTGAAAAACATTAGTGCAACACCTATTAGCCAATTTAATTCCCTAGGGTTTCTGTAAGCGCCAGTGAAGTAAACTCTACACATATGTAAAAATACTGCTGCGACCATGAAGTGAGTAGTCCAATGATGGATTGACCTAATGATATAACCAAACGGCAACTGCGTCATGATAAATTCCATTGATGAGTACGCAGGTGTTGGATCTCCCTCGCCTCCTGGTACATAATATAGGCCAAGTACTGTGCCAGTTATGACCAATATGACGAATGCAAGGAATGAAATTCCTCCTAAGCAGTAAAGTGGATACCAATACCAAATAATCCTTAATTTATATTTTTCAGCATGAGTTAATGGCATCTGCCTGTGCATACTGTGGTAAGCATTCTTGCTCATTCCCCAATAATCTTGAATTCTGAATCTTGTATCTAACCAAGAAAATGCCCATAAAAATACCTTCTCTGCTAACCCCATCCCTGAAGCATTCGTCTCAACAGCTCTTAGGATGTCCTTCCTAGGCATATCATCTCTCTCTTTACGAAGAGTGAAAGCTACAAGCACAACTACTATTGCTATAAAAAACCACAAAAACCAGAATTGTATCATATTTCTTACCTCATGCGCAATATGCATACCAGTCAACAAAGTCTGGTAAAGCTTCAATCATATCTCCATTGAGTACAAATGGTACTAATGGCATTCCATTTGGAGAAGGTCCTCCAACCTTTTTTATCCCAATGTAATCGAAAGGTGTCCCTCTGCCCATACTATTTTTTTCGATAGCAGTGGGGTCAAATCTACTAGAATGGCATATGCAGAATAACTTATTCCCTCCAGACTCGGTCCCTCCTGCTTCCCAACTATCATTAGTGTAGTCATTTGCTACAAGTTGCCAACCAGGAATACAACACAGATGTGGGCATCTAGAAAACACAATTACTAGGTTATCGTGGATAGATAAGGTTGAATATTCTGCTTTCTCATCCACTTCAAATCCAGAGCCTACGTATTTTCCTCCAGAACTATATCCATCTAAATATTGGAATCTTGGTTTATTTGTCGCCGCTGCAGAATTTTTATTCTCATCATGTGGGACATATACTACATTCACTGGCATTCCAGACCAAACTCCTTGAGCACCTGCCATCCCTGTATTGCTACTAATTGAAGCCTGTACGAAAGCATCGTAACTCATTGGTTCAAGATGTCTTTCACCATACCAAACGGTATCTTCTGCACCTGTTGGCACCCAAAATCTGACTGCTGTGTCTCCACCTCCTGAATCTGCTTGCCCCATTAATAAGGATGCAAAACCTATGCTCCCTAAGCTTGCTAGAGTTATTCCTCCTGCAGCGGTATTGAACGAATATCTTAAGAAATCTCTCCTATCGATTAATCTTGATTCTTCCTTACTGGAATCTTCCTCTCCTGATACTGGGCGTAATCTAAAATTTCTACTCATAATTACACCTCGTATTTTTTCCATCCTTCAGAATCATTCGGAGTAATATATTTATTTCTCCTATGTTTAATTATTACTAAGTCAGGCATTACGAACCTTAGATATACTATTCCCATGATTATTAATGTAGTTAATGTCATTGCCAGAAATAATGATAATAATTGCTGATCCCATTGGTTGTATAGCCCATAACTTAGTGAACCCGCCCAAAACAGTGTCCAAACTAAACCCCACAAGCCCAAGAGTACGATAATAATTGAATCTCCGGCTGGAGAAATACTTGATCTGACTACTGTCCCTGGAGTCGGTTCATTGAAAACACCATGATCTACTGCTGAGAGATATGTCTCTTCAGAAAGCTCGACACCTTCTAATGCGGTTCTTGCATCATCAATAGAGACTTTCCCTGACTTGACTTGCTTTAGCAATTCCAGTACTACATCTTCTCTCATATTTGATCACCTCTCCTTTCGTGCTTGATTCTCAACCTTAGTAAGTTAGATCTACCTTTATAATTTCGTGAGAACCCATACCTTAGGAAGAAGCCACAGAAAATGATTACAATAATTACAGCGAAGAAACCTAGTAGGCCTAGCCAATGTGCTCTGAGTGCAGCGCCCATGTGGTGTAAATCTACATGTGCTTCTTTAGGTGCAGGAGGCTCTATTTCTCCATTGCCTGAGAATAACATACGAGTTTTTCCATCATCTACTCCTTCATCCAAGGTTACTGTTAATCTATTCCACCTGTCTAAAGCAGAAGGAATTGCATCTCCATTAACTGTATTACCAGCAATCCAGAAATTCACCGGTCCATTCCCAGTTTCAGGAGCGGTCCAGATAAAGTTCCAAGTTCTATCATCGGTTTTAGAACCAGAGTCCGTATGTGTCAAGGTATTTTCTTCATCTTCCCAGTTTTGTACATGTGATTCAGAATCAATTCCAGCAGATAAAGAACCCTGAGTTACTCTCATGGCAAATCCTCCTGTTTGCGCTCCTCCGATTTCCACTCCTCCAATTAGTTGAAGGGACATTGGATAAGCTTTACCTGCTTCATAATGAAATGGTACGTAATTTAATGCGACGGTCACGGAATTATCGGGCTCTTCGGCATGGCAAGTACACCCTGCAAGTGCAACATCTCCTTCGCCATCAGAATCGCCACCTATGCCTGTATGATATGCCTGAGTTGTAGTTGCTAAAAACAGCGCTAATACTGCTAAAACTAAGGTCCGACGACTGACGCGATTGAAGTTGTTCATATCTCACACCTATGGACAAACCCCGCCACCAGAATGAGGGATATTAACCTTCCAGTTTCATGTCTTCTCGGTAGCATGATTTAATCTTAATTTTAGTCTATCAAACATTGACAAGACTCAAACCCAAAGTTACTCTCCGAGACACACATGTCTGGCCGCTCGTGGAAGAATATTTACAATCTTTCAGATGAACAATTAAACAATCTAAATGAAGCTGAAGATTTGATACAAATGATGGATTTAACTAAAGCCGAATCACTTTTATTGAATATGAATAAAGAAGCGCCTGATTGTGTACCTGTATTGAATGTACTAGCACATATGTATGGTAGGCATTTATCAGATTTTGAGTCCGCAATTAAATTCTATAATTTGGTTCTAGAAATTGAACCCGACAATGCATGGGCGAGAGATGAAAGACGCAAATATAGTCGATATCTATCTTATGATTGAAGTATATCTAAACACTAGTTATACTTCTGACTACTATGCACCAAGGCGCTCTGCTAATTGTTGGTGTAGGGGGGCTAGGCTCTCTTTGGGCTGAAAGGGCGCATTCACGGTGTTCTGCATTCTCTGATCTTTTATTGATTGATGCCGACGAAAATACGTTTAATGGTAGCCCGGAAGCACATTGTTTACATCTAGATGCCTCTGGTGAGGCAAAGGGTGCTGCAGCATTGCCAATGCTTGCTAAACATAGATTAAATGAGGGTATTAAAGAAATTCAACCATTGATAGATAAAGCTGAACTTGTAGTAATTTTAACTTGCTTGGGTGGGGGTGTGGGGTCAGGTGCAGCATCAGAATTTGCAAGGCTTGCAAGAGAATCTGACTGCATGGTAGTTTCGATTGTAGGATTCCCTTTCGCGGAACAGCCAATTAGATATCAACTGGCAGAAGAATCTTTTCCAGAATTATTTAATAATTCAAATGTTTGTATAAAGGTTAGTCTAGAAAGATTATCATGGCAATCCAAGGAAAGAAAACTAGATTGGAAAAAAGGTGCAGGTTGGATAGAAGAACTAGTAGAGGGATTATTATCTACACTTGCAAAGGTAGGAAAAATAAATCTTGATCTTATGGACTTTAGAACTATTGTTGAACACCCTGGAGAGGCCACAATTCTTGTTGGTTCTGGCCCAACGAATTCATTATCTGAAGTTGTTAAAACCGCTTTACAATCTCCTCTATCTGACCTTAATGTAGATGGTGCCAAAGGTTGTTGGATTCAGGTTGAAGGGGGGCCGGACATGACTATTTATCATCTTAATACAGTAACAGAAGAATTTGTTTCAATGCTAGATTCCGACTGTCAAGTTCTCCTAGGTGCTCGTTCTAGTGATAAGATGATAGGGCGCATTAGAGTGGTAGCAGTTGTCAGCGGCCTTTAGAAATCCTCACACCGTTTAATTGGTTAACTATGACTTATCCCCTGATATCGTGCCCAAAGTCAATAAGTCCGCCAGAGGGAAACACCGATGGATAGGTTTCCAGTTAGATGCCGAAGATTATTCGCGGCATAGATGCGAAGTTTTCTTTTCTAAAATTTTTACCAATATATCTTGGCGACTTTTCGATTTCAAGAATATCGAGGGTGTGTATAATGGCATACTAAAGATACCTCTAGATTCATATATTGATGCTAAAGTAATAATCAATAATCAAGATGAAACGACTACTATAACTTCATCTGGAAAAATTAAATTAGTTAGAGAAAGGATGAATCTAAAATAGCCAAGTCAACTCATCAATACTTTGATTTTGCGATTTTTTACCTTCTATTAATGTTGATAATCCTCCATCGCCATCCAAGCCTATGATTCTAGACTTTTTGTCTTTTATTTTCAATGAATAACCTCTCGATAATAGTTTAGAAAGACCTCTCCAAGAATCTCTCTTCAGTATGTCAGGGGATAAATTATGTGTCAATAATTCATGTTCTTCAAACAATGTTGATAGTATAGCATCAATCATCTGAGAAATATTATTTGTAGTAATTCCGGGAGTTTTTTCGTCCCATCCTATTACTTCCATACTCCCTATTTGCTTAGCCAAGTAATTTATTCCGATTCCAATCCTTAAGTGTTCTTCTTGATTATCCATTTCAATTAAAATACCACCTATTTTACTTCCACTATTATCTAAAATATCGTTAGGCCATTTACAATATTGTTCTAATAAATCAGAGATTTTTGTACCAATAATAATTTGTAAAATACCAGGATTTATATTACCTAAAATAGATTTTTTAATATTCCATGTAGCGAGTAAGTCTTGTTCATTTGAAACCCAAGTAGATTCTCTCCTTCCTCTGCCTCTAATTTGCTTGTTAGTTCGTATTCTTTGCCAGCCAAAATTAGGTAATTTTTTTGCTTCATCCATGGTTGAAAAACACTCTTGAATTATCTTCATAGGTATTCCTTGACCTGGTTTCCAGTATCCAACAAGTTCCAGTTTTTCATCATGGATCCAAATTGATTTTATCACTCTATGAGACCATCCGTGATTTAGCCAATATTCTGTATTACTAGGACTCTTTGGATACTTTCTTTGTAACAAAACTACTAACAAATCAGGCTCTAAATATCTCCTATTTATCTCTAAATAATCTGCTAATTGATGCCCCCAGCCTTTCTTTTCCAAATCTGACATCGACGCTTCTTCTATCCAGTCAAGTCTAGGTTCATTAGGTAAAGGCGGATTTAGATAAGGTAAGTTCCAGAATAATAGTTTAGTACCTTCTGGAATGGAAAAATTTTCTTCCCCCAACCCCCCCTCTCTAAAAATAATATTATGTTGTACCGAAGCAGAAGCAGAATTTTTCTTTGCAGCTGCTACCGCATAAGGATTGATATCACATGCCTCAACTTTCCAATTATTTTTAGCCAATAAGATGCTGAGTATTCCCGATCCACAACCGATTTCCATTGCAACACCATTGGGTTTTAGAGTTTCCAAATAATCAATTAGTAATGCTGAGTCTTCTCTTGGTGGATAAACCGTTTTAGGAATATCGAGAAATATAATTTCACCGTTTTGTAGTTTCACTTCTGCTTTTTGAAGTTCAATGACAGGATTATTTTTTTCACCTAAATTCATAAACTTTTCCTCCTTATTTTTTCCTTTTTTTTCAAAACATTTATGTCTAACTGCCCTGCTTTAGGCATGCCGATTAGGGACTCCTGACCTGCACCCCCTTTCCAGTGGTAGCCATGCCTCTACCATCAGATTGATAAATGCCCCTTCAGTCCGACGACAGCCCAGCATATGCTATGGGCCTGTGGCATAGATAAGGAATACATCAAAATAATTAAATTTTTTTCAATGTAAAAGTCCTTTTCTCGCTTGCAAGCCTATGTTTTTGTTGGATAGTGGTGTTTGATTTGGCAGTAAAAAGTTCGACAAAAAAGAGATTAATGGAACTGGGCGTCTCGGAAGAACATGCTCACAGACTTGCAGACGATGCAAACATGGATGCAATCAAGAGAATGACTGTTGACCAAGTTGCTAAGAAAGTAGGTTTGGAAACCGGCGACGATGAACTTGAAAATATCATGGGAATTATCCGTGAACAAATGGCATCTAGGAAGAGAAGCAGAAGTGGTAGAATTACAATTTCAAGGAAATCTATTCTTGATGATGATATCCCACAAGGTGAAGATAGATTTAACGTTCTGAATCATTTTTTAGTTCCTCATCATGAATTAATTCCTGCCGATCAGGAGGAATCACAACTCGCCCCTTGGGATATGCTTCAAACTGATTTTGATGGTAGTTCTAGGTTGGCAAAGGAATTACTCCCTAAAGTTCTAATCACAGATCCTGCGATTCAGGCAATTAAAGAAGTCGAAGAATTAAATAATTCTGAACTACCTGCTGGTTGGTTAACCAACAGGGTTGTTAAAATTGTTAGATATAGCAGATCTGCAGGCTCTAGTACTGCATTTCGTCTAATTGTGGAGAGTACTTAGGAGTTGATATCATGAAGGAAATTGTAGACAGTTATTTTCAAAGAAGAAGTTTAGTGAATCACCAATTAATGTCGTATAACGATACAATTTTAGGTGGTGAAGGGCGAAAAAGTCGCATGGAAAAAATCGTTAGAAATATTCGGGTTGGTACTGATGAACCTGTAGAGTTAATCCCTGGTGGGAAAGACGGTGGTGGAGCAATTAAGCTTGACGTACTCGAGAAGGAAATTTATGTCCGTCTGAAAGGCTTAAGATTGGGTAACCCTACAATTAGGGAAGCAAATGGTGCGGAGCATCCTGCAACTCCTTTGGAATGCAGGATTCGTAAATTAACATACTTTTCACCAATCTACATGGATTTCGTTATTTATCGCGATGATATACCTCCGGAGCCGGGACAAACTCATGGTTCTATGGAAGAATCAAGTGTCCATATTGGAAACCTCCCAATAATGGTCCGTTCAGCTCGTTGTAATTTGCATCCAGACCACATAGCTGGTTCGCAAGACTCTCCTAGAAAATTATCTCCTCATACGTCAGCAGATGATGCTGAATATCATGAAACTCTTCTAAGAAAATTTGGAGAAGACCCAATGGATCCGGGAGGGTATTTCATCATCAATGGTACTGAACGTGTTCTGATTTCCATGGAAGACTTAGCTCCTAACAGAGTTACTGTTGAAAAGAACAAAAAATATGCTCATGAAACTGAAGTTGCTAAAATCTTCTCTCAGAAAGATGGTGTTAGAAAACCCCTCAATGTAGAAAAAAGAAGAGATGGAATGCTAATGGTGAAAATTCCTAGTGCGGGAACTGCTGCTATCCCAGTAGTCCTTTTGATGAGAGCTCTCGGTATGGAAAATGATAGAGAGATATTCGCTGCTATCGCTGGTCCTGTAGAAGCAATGAAGTATACTGTTGCCAATCTAAATGATGTTAAAGATAATGAAGAATATGGGGTTGAAAATACTGAAGAAGCCATAGCTTGGCTTGAGAAGAAATTCGCACACGGTCAACAAAAAGAGTACCGTGAATCCAGAATTCAAAACATGCTCGACAAAGAATTGTTACCTCATTTAGGTGCTTTACCTGACGCTAGAGAGAAGAAAGCCATATTCCTAGGGAGAATAGTTCGACAAGTATTAGAAATGGCAATCACAAATAGAGATCCTAATGATAAAGATCATTATGCGAACAAGAGAGTTCGTCTCGCTGGAGATTTGATAGAAGATTTATTTCGTGTCAGTTTGCAACAACTAGCTCGTGATTTGAAGTATCAACTTGAAAGACATCATAATAGAAAAAGAGATTTGAAAATAAATGCATGTCTCAGACCCGATGTTCTTACATCTAAAATCATGCATGCTTTAGCTACCGGAAACTGGGTAGGAGGGCGTTCAGGTGTTAGCCAATTACTCGATAGGACCACCTATCTCGCAGCACTATCTCACATGAGACGTGTTACGAGCCCATTAGTAAGAAGTCAACCGCATTTCGAAGCTAGAGATCTTCATCCAACGCATTGGGGTAGATTGTGCCCTAATGAAACTCCAGAAGGTCAGAATTGTGGCCTAGTGAAAAATGCTGCACAAATGATTGACGTTTCTGAAGAAGTTGCTGAATCTGAAGTTAAAGAATTACTGAAAGAGGCAGGAGTAGATGACTCACCTGCTGGATGGGCTGATGGTTCTAGAATTCATGTAAACGGCGATATCTTTGGCTTACATAAGAGACCTAACAAGTTAGTTTCTCAGTTTAAGCGCCGCCGTCGTTCAGGAAGAATTAGGCCAGAAGTTAGTATTAGACATGATTCTGAAAATAAGGATGTATTCATTAATACAGATAGAGGTAGAATTTTGAGGCCCTTACTAGTACTTGATGAAGGTAATTTAGTTCTAACCAAACGTACACTTGATGGTTTGAGAGCTGGTGAACTTTCATTCAATGATTTAGTTAATACTGGAGTCGTTGAATGGATTGATGCAGAAGAAGAAGAAGACTTACTAATTGCTCCTCGGCCATTTGACTTACCCGAGTTTTCTCCTAAATATTCTCGCCCGATTAATCCTGCAAAGGTTGAATGGATGAATCTTGGAGATATGGTAAATAAGAAAGAGGCTCAACTTAGCGTAGAAGTACAGTTACCTACTGGCGAGGCTGTCACAGAAGAATTCTCAGTTCCCTTGAATTATTATCAAGAAGATGTCGAGAAACTATCTGCACAACAAACAAAGCAAAACAAAGTTCTTGTTTACACACACGTCGAAATAGATCCTCAATTAATTCTGGGTGTGTGTGCATCATTAGTTCCATATCCTGAACATAACTCTACACCAAGAGTAACTGGAGGAACTGCTATGGTCAAGCAGAGTCTTGGACTTCCTAGCTCTAACTACAGACTCCGCCCAGATACAAGAGCTCACATAATGCATTATCCCCAACAGTCAATTGTTGGAACTAGAGCAATGAAATCAACTGGATTTAGGGAAAGACCGGGTGGACAAAACTTCGTTGTTGCTATAATGAGTCATCACGGATATAACATGCAGGACGCAATTATCATGAATCGTGCATCTGTAGAACGTTCTCTTGGGCGTTCCTCATTTATGAGGACTTATAATGCAGAAAACAAAAGATTCCCTGGAGGACAAGAAGAAAGAATTGAAGTCCCTGGGACAGGTTTGGATGAAATTAAGGGATTGAAATCATTCAATAGTTATTCTCATCTTGAGAGAGATGGTCTACCAGTTCCAGAAGAATTTTTGACTAGCGGTAGTCCTGATTCTAAAGTTTTAGTCGGTAAGACAAGCCCTCCAAGATTCCTTGAAGAGTCAGCAGGTGCTTTCCTACAGGCTCAGGAACGCCGTGAATCATCAATGATGGTTAGGAACGGTGAATATGGCTGGGTTGACAATGTTTTCGTAACAGAATCTTTAGATTCTGGAAGGCTAGTAAGGATCACATTAAGAACAAACAAGATACCTGAATTAGGAGATAAGTTCGCTTCTAGACACGGCCAGAAAGGAATTATTGGCAGATTAGTAGACGAAGAAGATATGCCATTTACAGCGAATGGAGTTATCCCAGATGTTCTAATTAATCCTCATGCTATTCCTTCGAGGATGACTGTAGCTCACGTTCTAGAAATGATTGGTGGTAAAGTTGGTTCAATGGAGGGACGTCAAATTGATGGTACCGCATTTACTGGCGAGAAAGAAGAATCGCTACGTTCGGGATTATTGAGAAATGGATATAACCACACAGGTAGAGAAAAAATGATTAGTGGAGAAACTGGCGAAGAGTATCCTGCTGATGTTTTCGTCGGTGTAATTTACTATCAGAGATTGCATCACTTAGTTAGTAGCAAACTTCACGCTAGAAGCCGTGGTAGAGTTCAGATCTTGACTAGACAACCAACAGAGGGGCGTGCTCGTCAAGGTGGTTTAAGATTCGGAGAAATGGAGCGTGATTGTTTAATTTCACATGGTGCTTCAATGGTGATTAAAGATCGCTTACTTGATGAATCAGACGGTTGGAATCTGATGGTATGTAACACTACTGGATGCGGTCATATTGCTTATTTCGATTGGAAACGTAGGACTACTGTTTGCCCAACATGTGGCGACAGGGCAGACGTACACACTGTACAAACATCATATGCATTCAAGCTTCTTCTGGATGAAATGAAAAGTCTAGGGGTGGCCATGAGACTTGAACTGGAGGATAGAAAATGAGTGCTAGAGACGCAGCGAAAATCCCTAAGAGGATTCAATCAATAAAATTTGGATTATTAGAACCTAATGAAATCCGTAAAATGTCGGCTGTTGAAGTAAAAACAGCTGATACATATCGTGATGATGGTCATGCATTTAAACAGGGTTTAATGGATCCAAAGATGGGTGTAATTGATCCTGGAGTAAGGTGTGAGACTTGTGGTAATAAACACGAAGAATGCCCTAGTCACTTTGGTCATATAGCGCTAGAATTACCTATCATGCACATCGGTTTCACTGATTTGATAAAAATGGCTTTGAAGTCTACTTGTAATTCCTGTAGTAAGATACTACTACACGACCAACCAAACACTCACCCTCTTGACCCTGAGAAATCAGAACAAGATTATTATTATGATAGAGTCAAGGATGTAATGGTTAAGCACGGAGTTGGATCCAGAGAGTTCAAGAAAATTATCAAAGATATTGAGAAAGAGTGTTCTAGTAAAAAGAGAACTATATGTATGCATTGTGGTGCTGAACAAGGTAAAATTATTCTCGATAAACCTTCTACTTTCAAAGAAAAGAAAGAGAATAAAGGAGAACATAAACTGAATGCTAGAGATATTAGAGAATGGTTAGAAAGAATTCCTGATGAGCACTTGCTCTTCATTGGGATGGATAAAGACTCCAGTCGTCCAGAGTGGACAATCATGAAAGTTCTTCCTGTACCTCCAATTACTGTAAGACCATCTATCACTTTAGATAGTGGAGATCGTTCTGAAGATGATTTGACTCACAAATTAGTCGACGTTCTTAGAATTAATCAGAGACTAAGGGAGAATAGAGACGCAGGAGCTCCACAATTAATTGTAGAAGATTTATGGGAATTATTACAATATCACTGTACTACTTATTTCGATAATCAAACAAGCGGTATTCCTCCAGCAAGGCATCGTTCAGGAAGGCCTTTGAAGACTCTAACACAGAGATTGAAAGGCAAAGAAGGAAGGTTCCGTTCTAATTTGTCCGGTAAGAGAGTTAATTTCTGTGCAAGAACTGTTATTTCTCCTGATCCGAATTTGGGAATTAATGAGGTTGGAATTCCTGTTAAAACCGCTAAGGAACTGACCGTTCCTGTAAGAGTAACTAATAGAAACAGGGAACAACTTCGACAGATGATTTTGAGAGGCCCTGATGTACACCCGGGTGTTAACTATATTATTCGTGGAGATACACTCAGAGTAAGAATTACAGATCGTACCAAGTATATATGGGCTGGATTCAGATGCATGAATCCGGATTGTCATTCAGGAAGCGATGATGAGCCTTATTCTGGTTACAGACCAGACTTAAATCAAGTTTTACCTGCCCCTAATTTCCTACCCGGGATAGAGTTAAAGAGACAAATGAGGAGAAATTCCATCGGAGAGCTCGAAGAAGAATGGGGTGTTGATTTAGAAAAGACCCTTTCAAATCTAAGAGGCGAAGAAAGTGAAGGTTCCATGAAAGGGCAGAGTCTATCCTCTGATGACCCACGTGCTTTGATACACAGTAGGTGGGTTTGGGAACATTCTAACCCTGATGAAGAATATCCTGAACATTTAGAAGTTATTTGTCCTCACTGTGGTAGCCCATCTATTGAAAATGAGTTCGGAGAATCTTATAGAACTGATGTTGAAGATAGGCTAAGTACACTCGATAGAGATGGAAATCCTAAACCAGGTGTAGTTATTGAGAGACATTTGATTGATGGTGATGTTACTATATTCAATAGGCAACCATCTTTACACCGAATGTCAATGATGGTTCACGAAATCAGAGTTATGGAGGGTAAGACTTTCCGATTTAATTTGGCTGATTGTACACCATATAATGCTGATTTCGATGGAGACGAAATGAATCTCCACGTAATTCAATCTGAAGAGGCTAGAGCCGAAGCGAAGATTTTGATGCGTGTTCAAGAACACATTATCACTCCGAGATATGGTGGTTCAGTAATAGGAGGAATCCACGATCATATTTCAGGTTCTTATCTTTTGACACATGGTTCAAAACTACTTCCACAGAAGCTAGTAATTGAGATTCTTGGTGCAGTAGGTTGGGACGGAGGACTTCCAGAAATCAAAGAGATTGATGGTATAAAGGGATATCTAGGCTCTGATGTATTGAGTTTAATTGTTCCTGAAGGTTTTAATCTTGAGTATACAAGTAGATCAGGTGACCATGTGCAGGTAAGCGATGGTAATGTTACAGGAACGATTGACAAGAGAGGAATTGGTGCAGAAGACGGCAGGTTACTAGATGCTGTTGTTCAAACGCATGGTCCTGATGTTGGAGCAGAATTCATTAACAGAATGACTAAGATGACAATCGCTATCTGTACCTCTATGGGCTTCACTACGGGTATTGATGATGAAGATTTACCTCCAGAGGCGAAAGCGGCTATTGCAGAAATTAATAAAACAGCCAGCGATAATGTTAACATCGAACTAGAAAAGTTTGGTAAAGACGGACGTAGGTATGAAACAAGACCGGGTAGAACCGCTGAAGAGACACTAGAAGAAAATATTCTCAACATATTAGATTCAGGTAAGGCGGAATCTGGAAAGGTAGCGAAAGAGTTCCTTGGTGACGACAATTCTGCTGTATTGATGGCAACATCTGGTGCTAGGGGTTCTATGGACAACCTGGCTATGATGGCGGGTTCAATTGGTCAACCTAAGGTTAGAGGTAAAAGACTAGAAAGAGGATATCAAGAAAGAGTCCTAACTCACTTTAAGAGAGGAGTAAAAGGTGCTAAAGAGAAAGGTTTCGTATCATCTTCGTTCAAGAGAGGGCTCGAACCAACAGAATTCTTCATGCTTTCTGTTTCAGGAAGGGAATCTTTAGTTGATACTGCTGTCCGTACTTCTAAGTCAGGATATATGCAACGTAGATTGATTAATGCAATGGATGATTTGAAGGTAGCAGATGACCACATGCGTTCAGTTAGAAATACTGCTGATAGAATCATTCAATTCGAATACGGAGAAGATAAAGTCGATCCTGCTAGGAGCAGAAAAGGCGAACCATTCGATGTGAACCAAGTTCTGGATGATGCATTAGGGGGTGCTAACTGATGGTAGTAAAGAGTGCAACAAAAAAGAAGTTGATGGATCTAGGTATTGAGGAAGAATATGCCCATAAACTAGCCGATGACAAGAAATGGGATGATGTAAAAGTATTAACCTCCTCTCAAATCGCTCAGATATGTGGTACTGACTCAGGTACTGCCACAAAAATCTTCGAAGTGATGGCTGGATCTTCTAAAGCTGCTCAGAGAGCAGCAGCTAGAATTGATAAGACGTTATTGAGGAGAAAGGCTGCTAGAAGGAGTAGAAGTTCTAAAAGAGCAACTTTGCCTATTCAAACTTACGATACTGAGTCAAAAATGATTCAGATTCTCAGAGATGTAGATATTGAATCTGATTTATATTCTCAGTTAACTGATGCATCTGTAAAATTGAATGTAACTATGTCTCCGAGAATAATTAATGACTTAGTTAATGCTCTAATTGCGAGAGGTGATACAAAACTAACACCTGCAAAGGCAAAGAAAGTGGTTTCTTCTGCTAATGAACATCTGAAGTCATCTAGAGTTGATCCACATGAAGCTGTTGGAATTACCACAGCTCAATCAATCGGTGAACCAGGAACTCAGATGACTATGAGAACATTCCACTATGCTGGTGTAGCTACAGTAAACGTGACACAAGGTCTTCCACGAATTATTGAGATTGTAGATGCTAGGAAAGTTCCTAAAACTCCTACAATGAGAATTTATCTCGATGAAAATAATGCAAAAGGTAAACCTCTTCGTACTAATCAGAAGTTAGTTCAGGAAATTGCAGCTGGTTTGGAAACAACAACTACTCGTGATATAGCAAATATTGACGTAGATATTACCCAAAGACATATTATTCTTTCACTTAACAATGCTAATCTCCGTGTTAAGAAGATGAATGGTGCCGAAGTTCGTGATAAATTATCTCGAGCGCTAAGACTTTTTGTTCAAGCTGATAATGACGATAAACCCAAGACTTTGAAGATAATTCCTGGTATTGCTAAGGAAGAAGAATTGGCAACTTTATCTAGTGACCCACCTACATATACAGCTCTACTCCAATTAGAAGAGAAAATTAAAAAATTAAGATTAAAGGGTCTTCCTGATATTATGAGGGCCAACGTACAGGGACCTAACGCAGAAACTGGTGAGTACTATATCTCTACTATTGGATCTAATCTATCTAAAGTCAGTGAATATGCTGGTGTAGACAGATCTAGGACATATACAAATAATATTACAGAGATTCATGATTATCTTGGTATAGAAGCAGCTCGTCAAGCAATAATTAATGAAATGCTTCTGACACTAGAAGGAGCAGGTCTTGATGTTGATGTTAGACACTTACTTATGGTTGCAGATGTAATGACTAGTGAGGGAGAAGTTCGTGCTATAGGTCGTCATGGAGTTAGCGGTACAAAGCACAGTATACTTGCAAGATCTGCTTTCGAAGTAACAGTAACTCATCTTCTCAGAGCTGGAATTATTGGTGAAAGAGATGAATTAAGAGGAGTCACTGAGAATATTATTGTTGGACAACCTGTAGCTTTGGGAACAGGTAGTGTTGACTTATTTTATATTCCAGAGGACGCATAGAGGGATTTTTTATGGATTTAGCTAGACAATTAAAACAAGGAATTAGTACAGGAAATTTACTTTTCGGACAAAGACAAACAAAAAGCGCCTGCTCAAAAGGCGATGCTAGAATGGTCTTAGTTGCTGCAAATTGTCCGAAAGAATATATTTCAGATATTAAACAAAATCATCCGGATGTAACTCTTCATCAAGTTACTTTAGTGAATAGGCAACTCGGTGCTGCGTGTGCCAAGCCATTTCCAGTGAGTGCTGTCTGTGTATTAGATCCCGGTCAAAGTGAGTTACTTTCACTTTCAATGAATGTTTGAATATCCCTATAATAGTCAGTAATTGAGTTTTTTATTCAATATTGAGAGTACTTTTGAAGTGATGTAGGTATACCGCAAGGTATGGAACAAATTGTTCGAGCCATTCTTAATTCTCGAACTGTGAGTTTGGATCCAGTTGAGGGAAGTTTCGATATTTATGGTTTTAAATGTCTAGGTATGGCAGAAAAGCCAGTTGATATTGAGAACATGAGTGATTCATTGGTATATATTTGGCATGTAAAATCAGATATATTACCAGTCTCAAGAAATGAAATTGAAAGATGGTCTATTGACGCCCCTGGTGATAGACATTGGATATTAAGTGAAAGAGAAATTTCTGCTGATTTATTCAGAGATTTTCCTGATAATTTCAGAGCAATTATTTGGGGTCCAGAAAAACTATCCAGGTGGATTGGTGAATCTGTCCTTAGAGGTGATTTGATTGTCGGAAGTAATCCTATCAATGGAACCCTGGATCAAAATCCTTCAATAGATAGTATTCCAATCAAAGAAAAAACAGAAATAGTCACTCTCAAAACAATTTTTGACTTAGAAGATTGGTTAAATAACGAACCCTCTGGTTCAATAAATTCAATTCCTGTATTTTTAGTAGTTAAATTATGGAAATTATCTGGTGTAATGATTAGCCCTGATTCAACTAAAGATAGCAAAAAATGGTCCTTTATTGAAGATCCATGGATGAATAAAATTTTTCCTTTCACAGAAGAACAGATCTTTCTAAACCCTCCTAATCTTCATCAAATTCAACCTTCTAAGGACAAATGGCTTTCCAATCAAAATCTAAAGTCAAATCTTAAACCAATACTCGATTATAGAAAGAAAGAAAAATCTAATGATGGGATTGAATTAGTTAAATCTACGATGCTTGAGTGGTGGAGAGTAGACCTGTCATCACTAATTTTTGATTTCGAGTATGCCCAAATACCAGCTTGGAGATTAAAATTTGATGATGGCGAAGAAAAAATCCTCCATAGCCATAATGGAATGACCTACAATTTGTAGATTAATTTCTTTGTAATGCCATCAATTCTTCTGTAGACAGAGTGTCACCTGACATTAATCTGGACATTAAATCAGTAACTTCTAGTTTACTACCATCGTCATCTTCAGCATTCTTTTCCTGTGCATTCATTGCCTTAAATAGGTCTTGTATAGAATGAATACTCCTCAGTGATACAACATATTTATTGTGTAATAAGTCTGCTTCCCTTTTCGAACGAATCACTCCTTCCTGAGAAGAATTTGCCTTTGCTCTCAATCTGTCTACTTCCTCTGACAATTCTATCATTAAATCATGGGATTCTTGAGCAGTAGTAACTGCATCTTCAACAAGTCTATGAGCATCCTCTTGTAATCTCGCTGCCTTCCTTATTTGTGATTCTAATTCGGAGAAAATATTATCCTTTTTTTCTTGTTTAACTTCTTTAAGTTCTTGGTATAACTTTTTCATTTGTCGTCCAAAGTCTTTTTCTTTTTTACCTGGAAAATGGCCATGATTAAATCTCATTTCCAACTTATTTATATCAGCTTGGATAGTTCTTTCATTACGTTTCTTATCTTTTTTCTCAATTTTTTTATGTTCTTCCATGGGTTTTTTTTCTTGTAACTCTGCTCTAAGTTGTTTCAAAATAGTTGATCTTTCTGCACGAATAATTTTCAATTCTTTAACTTTAGAATTTGCCTCATCTCTAATTACTTTTTGATTTTGAACTTCGCTAATTAATTCTTTGACCTGTCTATTTATTTCATTTCTTTCAGTCAAATATTTTTTTACTTTAGCATTCCAACTATCCCTATCGTCCCGGAATTCAGATAGTTTCTCATCCAATGATGAACTTTTAGGTGTAAGGACTCCTCTAACTTCGTCAAAATCCATCATTAGCTAACACCTAACAGAATGTCCGAGTTAATACCCTCATATAAGGGCATAGGAAGGATATAAAATGGCCAACTGCTCAATCATCTCTTTTAGAAACTCTTGACCCCATTCGAGCTCCACCTCTAGCGACACCGAGTCTTCGATGTTGTTTCTTTCCTTTATTTTTCCTTGATGCCTTTTTCTTAGTTTTTTCTGTATTACTTTTTGTTAACTCTGCGAGGCCTCCAGTTCGAAGTAATGCCCCCAATTCTTGTGTATTTAACGAATCTCCACTACTAGCCCTATCCTTTACTTCTGAGATTTTTATTGGTTTTCCTCTACTGCTGGTCACTCTAAGGTAGGTCCTTAGACGATTTGCTTCTTTCCTCAATACCTTTCTTTCCTCAGAAATCTTGTCTAATTGTATATCGATTTTTTTAATCCTTTTACTTATCTTTCTTACATCAGAACGATTCACATTACTTGAATCAATTTCTTTCTCAGAAGAAGACGATTCCTTATCATTACTCTTAACGGAATCTTTTCTTGTAGCATCTAATTCCTTAGTAATGGTCCTTATTTGTTTTATATGGTTTACGTAATCTTCATGAAATTTTTCCGAATCTTGTTTCCTTGTATATGCTGCTTGGAGTTCGAAAAATCTTCTGAACATGTCAATTTCTCTATGAAGGGTTGGCACTGCGGTTAAATCATTATCAATAGTAACTAATCTCTGGTGGGTTTCAGCCATCCATTCCGATAGAATACTAGATGGTGGTGGTATAGATACATTAACAGAATCCCTCCTTTTTCTAGAATCTTCGGCTAATTTCCTGGATTGATGAAATTTCTTTAATAGCCCCCTTCTTTCATCACTAATGGCCTCATTTTCTCCAACTGTTTGACGTAATGATTTTACTATTTCTACTTGATTTTTTCTTTCATTCCTCAATGATTGATGTTCATCTTCAATTGTTCTAATTTCACGTTCAATTTTTTTGGATAATAATTTTACTTCTTTGTGAGATATTTCTTCTAAATCTGAGAAGATCCCATCTTGAGGCTCAGAATCGTTCATTCTTCTTCCTCCCTTTTCTTGTTATCTAATTTTTTTCCTCTTTCATTATTTTTTTTCCTAGCAAAAGAAGAATCTCCGCCCTCAGCGACCTTTCTTTGTGCAGATAATAAATCTTTGAACCCATCACCTAATTCACCAAATCCTTTATCCAGTCTTCTTTCCCAATACTCTACGGCTTTATCAGACTGTGAAAGCAATTCTTTTGCCCTGTCTAACTGCCTTCGGATTTCACGTAGGTCATCTCTAATTTTCTGTTGTTTCTCGTGTTGTGGTTGAGCTTTTTCTACACCATCAAGCATTTTTCTATGTGATTTATCGGCTAGCCTATATAGTGAATTCATTTCTCTTCTCGCATCTATGTATGTAACCATCTCAGGATTTAAATCTCTTCTC
>DAFS01000055.1:27233-41552 GCA_002495525.1 Euryarchaeota archaeon UBA89
TCTAAAGCAGATGTTTGTATTTTTTCTTCAATATCATCGATTTCTTCAAACATTTTTTCTTTTTTCCATGAAGGATCAAGGTTTATCATTCCATCATTCTGAATTAATTTTTCTCTGCTTTCCTTAACTATTTTCAACAACTCATTTGCCTTTTTTTGTGCTTTGTTTCTTTCTTCTTTCAAATCACTCACTTTAGAATTTATTTTTTTATTAATTTCTAATGCTTTTTTTGCTTTAGGTGCAAGATTTTGTTCTTCTGCTTCTAAAGTTCTAATTACAGTAGGTAATTGCTGTTTTAGCAATTGTCTGCGGGCAAGAAGAGATTTAGCCATCTCTTCGGGCGAGACTGAGAGAAGCTCATCTGTGTTCATACTATACGGGGCTGACGAAAGGTATCAATAAAGGTCACTATGTGACCTCGGAGAGGGGTTTCCTTCATACGGTTGTTCTTGTCGAGTATTATCCAATGGCCCGAAGAACAGTTGTTTATTCTTTGAAGGTTTTATTATTATTATCAATAATTATGATTATTTTTTCATCTAATACTTCGGCTGCAGACACAGATTTTGATATTTCTAGTGACAATACTTGGTCTGTCGAATTCTTAGACGGAAGTACAATGGAAAATTCAGGAAATAATTCTGCATCTGATGGTGATTACATATCATTAAAAATTCAGGTTTTTAACACAAATCTATCTTCTGTTGATGCCTCTTGGAGTTTTAGTTTTGGTTTTGATGGCCAATGGTATGGTGGAAACTCCGGAAGCTTAAATGGTAGTTTATCAACTAATAATGTGGAAATTTCCTTTGGGCCAGTCGCTGAAGGTTTTATTCTCTGTAAGTTAGAAGTTGTCAATACTCAAGAAATTGAAATTCTTGATATTAGGGTAGGGCCTAATCCTGTCAATTTTTCTTCTGCGGGTTCTGATGAAATTGTCATTATAGGCCAACCAATACATGTAGGTGATGAATTAACTGCATCAATATTAGTACACAATAAAGGTTCTTTAACTGACTCAGTTAGACTAGAATTGACTAAAGATGATGGGACAACTCTTGTCAATGGGGACTTCATCTCAATTTCTCCTGGCTCTAGTAGAGAGGTTTCTGCTAATTTCATCCCTCTTTTATCAGGTTCTTTAAGCGTACATTGGAGAGTGTATTCATTAAATGGAGGTATTGATGTTTCACTTAATGGTAGTTCAAATATTGAGGTTAGAAACTCTCAAGAAATAGCGGTTGAATCAGAAGAAATTACTTGGAATCTGCAAGATGGGTTAGATTTGAATATTTTAATTTCTCTCAGTGATGGTTTGAATCGTAGTCTAGATGTAGAAATTTTAATGAAATCAGGAAATGAATATGAGGTTTATCAAAAATTTACTATTGAAATGAATCCAGGAATAAGGAATCTCAATTTGAATCTCGGTCATCCTGATGCTAATCGATTAAAAGTAGTTGTAAGTCCAAATGGATGGCTCCCTTTGAATGGTGTTGGGGAAGTAATAATAGAATTAATCCCACCATTAGTTATCCCTTCTATTATGATATCAGGCACGTCACCTGAAACGGTATCTCCCGGTCAATCTTTTGTAATTGACTACACTCTTGAAAATACAGGTACCTCAAAATCATCTATTGGGTTATTGAGAGTCATTGGTGTCGCGAATAGCCTCGTGTTCACTGAAGTTACTATACCTTCAATAAGTCCTGGCGACGATTATTCCGGAACACTAGAATTTTCTTCTTGGGAGTATTCGCAAACCACAGATATTGAATTCATTTGGGTTATGGAAGAGGCTGTTTCAAAAAACCAAACCTCAGTTGTTGTTGAAACAGGGACCAGTGCCAGTTTTTCACTTCCATTTAGTATATTCGCAGCAATCTATGGTGCTCTATCGGGTCTAGCTATTGTTATGACATGTTTAGTTATTTTTAGAGCAATTACACAACGAACACCTTCAACAGATTCAAAATTATTTAGAGGTAATTTCTTGAATAACAGGATTGTAAAAAATAGTGTTTCAGAATTAAAGAAGGAAGTTTCTTGCCCCTCTTGCAATCAGAGGTTAAATATTCCAATTGATCATAATGGCTCAGTAAAATGTCCTGCTTGCTCTATGCAGTTCTCTCAAAAAAAATCTACTCAAGATGAAATTGAAGAGAATTTGGAAACAGAAAAATTAGATGAAGAAATCATTATTTCTGAACCTGAGGCATCATCGACCAATGATTTACTATCTTGTCCTAAATGTGAACAAACTCTTAGAGTCGCACTCGATAAGAGACCCGTAAGGTCACGTTGTCCGGCTTGTAGAGTTGAGTTTTTAGCAAAAATTGGTTGAGGTTTCATATGTCTAGTTTAAGTGAATTTGAAGAAATGTATCTCAAAAGAATTTTTGAGGCGCATTCAGATAATCCTGGTGAAATAGTTCGAACTACAAAATTAGCAGATTCAATGGAAGTAAGTCCGGCATCAACTACTGAAATGATTCAAAGACTTGCACTTAGGGATTTTTTGACATATATTCCTTACAAAGGATGTAGGTTGACATCTGAGGGATTTAAACATGCTTCTAGAATTAAGAGAAGAGAAGAATTGTTGAAAATTTTGTTAACCGATGTAATCAGGTTCGATGGTGATGTTGATGAAGTTGCCTGTAAGATTGAGCATAATATTGGTGAGAATCTTGAAGCATGTATTGATAGAATGTTAGGTTATCCAGAGAGAAACAAAGACGGAGAAATGATTCCAATGGTGGATAGGAGTATGATTACTTCTTCGAAAAATATTCTTGTACCGTTATCGGCATTACCTGAAGACACACCTTCACGAATTGAATTGATTAATTCTAGTAGTGTTGCTATAAAAACGTTGGAAAATGCAGGTATCAGAATTGGTAATAATGTTATTAAGAAATCAGATAAGTTCTTTTCAGAAGGTTCTGAAGTTGTTTTTTCTAGAGAATTAAGTTTCAAAATCATAGTTCGAATTGAATAGGGATTATTATGTCTAATGCAAATGATGACTCTGATATTCTTTCAATTGAAGAGAGTATTAAACCTCCTCCGGCACCAGAGGTTGGTGATATCTCCTCAGGAATCAGTCTAGAAGAAAATTTTGACCTAGAAGATATTCAGAGATTACAGGAATATGAAAGAAACCTTGTGAAGTTAGATCGCCTTTTTATCAGCAGAGGCGCTAGATTCGTATTGATAATACCAATTTTTGTAATTTTATTATACGGGCTTGCCGAATCATTTACTGGTTCAGAACCCGACTGGTGGATTAATCATGTCCTACCTGTCATTCCATTTAATATCACAATCGAAGTTGGATTATATTACCTAGCATTTTTCTTTATTATTGCAGATTTAGGTCTTCTATGTTTACTTTTAATGCTATTATCTGTCACAAGGAGAATTTTTAATATCCAATCAAATTATCTTACGAAAACAGGTCTGACATTCAAAAGTGCTCATGGTTATGCAGAAATGAAAGAGACTATTGAAGGTTCATTTAGACAGGTTATAGCTACCACTTTCCTGATGTTTCTTTCTGGTTTATTTCTTATTTCAAGCCTTCAATTTTCCGACTTCGTTAGTGGAAATTCAGTTCTACTATCTTTTTCTACAGGATTTCTTTTATCCGGACATGGTGTCCATATGGTATCTAATCGTTCGAGATTTAATACCTGTGAAACTTGGGGGATGTTAGATTCTTTTTCACCCCCAATACATCCAGCTTTATTGAAAAGGCCATTTAGTGATGTAATCAGTGCTCATGTAGACCCCCTTCTTTCAGTCCGTATTTCTGAATATTTACGCTCAATACAACATTCTGTCAATGAAGGCAATAATATTTCCGAATTACAAGAAAAGTTACTCCACTTATTGCATCTAAGGAGGGCAGGATATTTGGATGAAGAGGATTTCCGTTCAGAACTTGATGTAATGATGCCTCTAGAAATCATTGATGAACTATTTCGACATCCCGAATTGGGTGAAGAAACTTGGGATCGTTTAATCGTTAGAGCGAAAGATAGGTGCGCATCTTTTTTCAGACTCCATGATCGTTTGAGAATGAAAATAGATTCCGGTCTTAACAATGAGATTTGGTTTGATGTTGATATGGAAAATCTTGTCGTAGGCCAAGCAAATTTATTTGCATATGTTCTGAATAATGGTACTGAACCAGCGAATCTTATCTTAAAGATTCAAACACCTGATTTCCGACCTTCTGAATGTGTTTACAAATTAAGGGTAAATTCTAGTAATGAATTATTAAATCAGATTGATAATGATTCCTTTGTACAGAAATTACCTTTGATCATAAAATCTACAGAAATTATTTGGCAGAGCCTATTACCTGAAGAGACAGGGGAAGCAACAGTTACTGTAAGATTAGAAGATGAGGGTGGAAACTTACTAAGTGGTAGAGTATTAACTGTACAAAATAGGGCAGATTTATTCACAAGATTAAGAGTTTCAATTGGAGCAATCTTCTTAGTTGGTGCCGGAATAGCCATTATTTCGCCAATTTTACCGCTCTTCACGTCGCTTTTGGGCCTATGAATCGAGTAGTTCCATTGAAGAAGGGTTCCTCACTCGGCAACCTCGTGAAAGATGAGCAGCAGAAGCCTGATGATGACCTTAGAACAAGGTTGCATGCTATGGAAACAAAAATTCGTAGAATGAAAGAACAAAGGAATTCATTCAATGAAGATGCTCGTAGGGCTGCTGATTCAAGAAATGCTTTACAGGAACAAAGTAAGGAAATTAGAGAGTCTATTAAAGAAAAATTAGACGAACAGAAGAAAGTCAGAGACCAAGCTCAAATCTGTAAAGCGAGAAGAGATGAGATTCAAAAACAAATTAGAGAACTTATTAATCAAAATAGGGGACGCAAAGATGAAGCAAAAGGAACTAAATCTGTAGTCATTCAACTGTCCGAGATCATTAACGAGATAGAAAAAATTGAAAATACAATGATGACTGATGGAAGATTAATTTTAGAAACTGAGAATAAATTACTTAAGAAACTAAAAGTATTAATTTCTAAGAGAGATAAGTTAATGCCAGCAGTGAAAGATTTCGAGGCAATTAATATCGATATAGGAGACATGGACGGTTCTATCAAATTACTAAAGTCCGAAGCAGATAAGGCTCATCAAGAAATGATCGATTTTCATAAGCAAGCAGACTTAATCTGGGATGATGTAAAACCTATGCTTGCCGAAAGAGATTTCTTACGAGCTGAGGCAGATAGGTTTCATTTGGCATATGTGGCAAGTAGAGAATCTGCTAATGAAGTACATGAAAATATGAAAGAATTAATTGGTCAAGTAAATGAAATAAGAGATGAAATTAAAGCTGCTGAAGAAGAGCGTATGAAAGTAATTAGGGACCATAATCAATCAGTTAAGGATGCTCTGAAACTACCTAGTGAAGATGAAGGAATGGCAGATTCCTTGGCGTCTCAATTAATTAATAGTGGTTCATTAACACTCGGCGGTGTTCTAACTGGTGATTCAAAATCATCTGTTTCTAAGAAAATGAATGGGAAAAAGCAGTCTCGAAAACTAAGAACAACTCGTGGTAAAAAATAACTACCATCCTCTTTGTTCCATTCTAACATCGAGTGTTTCAATTTCTAAACCAGGCATTGCTTCCCCAATCATTGTGCTCGCTTCTGCTACTGAATCAGGGTCTTGATATCTGTGAGTCGCTAGAACAATTGCTTCAGCAGTTGTTTTAGGGTCAGAACTTTTGAAAATTCCAGAACCAACAAATACTCCGTCCATACCGTGATTCATCATTAGAGCGGCATCTGCTGGTGTAGCAATTCCTCCTGCTGAAAATGTCACTACTGGTAGTCTTTCCATCTGTATTACCTCATCTAATATTGATTTAACTTCGTTTCTTAATTCAGAAATATCTCCGAAAGGTGTTTTTGAAATGCTAATATTGAATTCCGAAGCATTAGGCATTCTATTAAATCCTCTCATGATAACATTAATCATTTCTTCAATACCTTCTGAGTCTGAGTTTTTAGCATGATAAATTTCTTCCTTGACCAATCTGGCATGTTGAACAGCACTGACTACATTCCCTGTTCCAGCTTCGCCCTTAGTTCTAATCATAGCAGCGCCTTCTGCAACTCTTCTTATTGCTTCACCAAGATTTGTACATCCACAAACAAAAGGAATCGTAAAATCATTCTTCGCAATGTGGTAGAATGGATCTGCAGGAGTAAGAACCTCCGATTCATCAATCATATCTACACCGAGTGATTGTAGAACTTTCGCTTCATCGTCATGCCCAATTCTAGCTTTGGCCATTACAGGAATGCTGGTAGTCTCTATAATTTCTCTAATCATATCTGGATGGCTCATTCTTGCGACTCCTCCTTGAGCCCTGATATCGGCAGGTACTCTTTCCAAAGCCATTACCGATACAGCTCCAGCATCTTCGGCAATGTGAGCCTCTTCAGGTGTGACGACATCCATTATGACTCCACCCTCTTGCATTTTAGCAAATCCCCTCTTCAATAAGGAGGTGCCATGTCTCATATCAGTAAAGTTGAACTTTCCATTCATGCCCTTTCGTCATGGTTATCATTCATGAACCTATGTTCATAAAATGTTAATTTCAAAAACTAATTGTCAGCCAGAACAGGAGAATCTCCTTCAGCAATCGGTAGGTCAGGTGCTTCATTTTCATTCTTTTCTAGCCAGTGTTCTTGATCGTCTGGTAAATCGGTATCTGCAAAGATTGCCTCAACAGGACATTCAGGAATACAAGCAGCACAATCTATGCATTCATCAGGATCAATAACAAGATAATCATCTTGCTCTCTAAATGCCTCTACTGGGCAAACCGCCACACAATCTTGATATTTATGGCCAACACATGCTTCTGTAACTACGTGAGGCATGATTATCCTAAATAGGTAATACATAAGAATACTTGTATGTTATTTAGGAAATTATCATTGTTATAAGCGAGATATCAACTCTTGGATTAGATTTGAAATCACTTCAATGGTTGAATCTCCAGGGTATGATTCAATCTTGAATGTTCCTTTCACAGTAGAAGAACTCGTATTATTATCTGCTAAACTAACTTCGCCCCTGACGAGTTCGCTTAGTTTCAGTCTGACATAAAAATTTTTATTTTCATCGACCCTAAGTCGAATATCATTTTTCAATAGTTCATTCAAAATATTTTCTCCCAATCTTCCAAGAGATTTTTTAGAATCTTTCTTGTTCATGTTCTTAGCTACAATGGTATATTGTTCGGCACCATGAAAGGACTTATCTTTTGAAATTTTGATTGATGATTTTTCACCAGCAATCCACTTTATTGAATCCTGTATTAGTTCAGATTGATCTAATGCGCTGACATTTACTCTCCACGTTACGCTATGCAAACTCATATGTAATCCTACAGCATTACAGTATTGAATGCCACGCTTATCAAATATTTCCAATACAGGTTATTAGGTTTCGTTCATATACTGCTTGAAAGTCGCACGGTTCGCAAACGGGGCAGCCCCCGATAAATACGGAGTCGTTGAATATGGCAAAAGGAGCATCAGCAAGAGCAGCGGCACGTAAACAGAGAGACAAGTGGAAGGCAAAACGCTGGTATACAATCAGGGCTCCAAGAACTCCTTGGTCATTTAGAGTGATAGGGGAGACTCTGGCTGAAGAACCATCCCAGTTAATTGGTAGGAATTACGAAGTCATTCAAAATGAATTAGATGGTGATTTTTCAAAGATGCATGTAAAAGTTGTTTTCAAAGTAATAGATGTTCTTGGTAACGATGCTGTAACAGAATTTGTTGGGCATGAGCTTCTAAAAGACCATGTACGAAGACAGGTAAGAAGAGATCGTGGTAAAATAGATGACACCATTGATGTCGTTACAGAAGATGGATTTTACGTTCGTTTCAAACCACTAATGATTTCAAGAGCTAGAATTAAGTCTAGTCAGAAACAACAAATGCGTACTATTGCCAGAGATATTATCTTGAC
Organism: Euryarchaeota archaeon UBA89; assembly: GCA_002495525.1. Lineage (GTDB taxonomy): Archaea > Thermoplasmatota > Poseidoniia > Poseidoniales > Thalassarchaeaceae > MGIIb-O2. The sequence continues at coordinate 35,275 of DAFS01000055.1, forward strand.
AACAGGTGCAACCTCTACATGGTTTAAGTTACAAGCAGCAACTCTTGATGGAACTCTCGAGAATAAAATCAAAGAAGCGGTTTCAAAAATTCAACCAGTTAGGACTGTAGTTATTCGCCGTACTCAACTTATCCAATCTGGTATCTTGGTTGAAGAAGGACCTACTCTTGATGAGATACATGCTCAAGAAAAAGAAGAACAATTAGAAGCCAAATCATTAGAGGAAACAGAAGATTCGTCTGAAGAATTATCAGATGAAGATGTCGTCTCTGAAGATGTTGTAGAATCAGACTCTTCCGAAAACGAGGAAATAGATTATTCATCATTAACAGTTAGTGAATTAAAAGAACTACTGAAAGCTGCTGGCAAACCGGTTTCGGGTAAAAAAGCAGAACTAATTGACAGACTGAATGAGTGATTGTTAATAATAATAAACTACAACCCAGTAATTAGAGGGTAGATATGACTCGAGTTGCTGTGATTTGTGGCACAGGTATGAGTGAATTAACTAATGATTTTAGAAAGAAAGCAGATTCTAAAGTTTCGGAACTGAGAATTCAATCTAAATGGGGAGAAGTGCCAATATTTGTAATAGAGGAAAATGAACATAGATTTTTCATCTTAGATAGACATCATCCTAAATTTGGGAATCGCACACCCCCTCACATGATTGAACACAGAGCAAATATTTTCGCAATTTCAAGTTGCAATCCAGACATTATCATGAGTGTTAATTCTGTAGGTACAATGAGGGAAGACTTCCCACCAGGTCATATTGGTATTTCAAAAGACATCATTGATCTTACACAAATACCATGGACATTCTATGATGATAAAGTACATCATTCCGATAGAACTAGTATTTTTGATATCAATGCTGTAGATTATTGCTATAATATAATCGATGCTACACAAGGTTATGTAGTTAGAGATTTAATTGTAGCTCAATGTATAGGTCCTCAATTTGAAACACCTTCTGAAATTGATGTTTTAGTTGAACTAGGCGCGGATGTTGTTGGAATGACACTTGGACCAGAACAACGTTTAATTTCTGAGACCAATATACCTCACGTTGCTTTAGCATGTTCATCTAACTGGGCTGCAGGAAGGACCCCGGGACTCCCTCTAGCCGAAATAGACCATAATCAGGTAGATTCTATGGCTTCATCTATGAGGGGGAAAATTCTCAGTTGTATCGAAGGCCTAACTGAAATATTTTAGAGATTCTTTTTGGAATAAATTGATGTCTGTTCTCCTTTGAGTCTGTTTATGACACCACTTAGCGTCGAGGACTGGATGAATGTTGATAATTATAATGATAAAGATAGATCATGGGATATGATGATGCATAAGGTAGCTTCATTCCATTCTAAATTCGATTTCGATAATCCTGAAAATAGAGGTCATGATATGGGATATCGGATAGCTTTAACAGTTGAAGAATTAGGAGAATTTGCTGCAGCTATTACTAAGGAAAAACCTTCTGAAGAAGCCGCCGAAGAACTGGCAGATCTTCTAATTTTGATTTTGGGTCATTCACTAGCACTAAAAATTGATTTATTTGATGCATTTTACTCTAAGATAGACAAAATAATGGATAGACCAGCCATACATACTAAATTAGGAATCCGTGTTACAGAGTATAAAAATAAATAAACACATACTTATGTACTCACGAGCAAATAAAATTTTGATTAGTGTGACGAATGTAACAATTATAATGTCCGTTTTGTTTATTTCTAGTACATTCATTGGTTGTGTAGGTGAGCCAGATATTGATTCTGATAATATCTCTGATAAGAATGATAACTGTTTAGATATTTTTAATCCTGATCAGTTAGATTTTGATGGGGACGGTATAGGTGATTTGTGCGATTTCGATGATGATAATGATGATTATCCGGATGATATTGATTCACACCCACTCAATCAATATGAGAATAATGATCTAGATAATGATGGAATAGGAGATAATTCAGATATCGATATCGATGGAGATGGAGTAGAGAACTCTGAAGATTATTATCCCTATGATCCTAGTGAAAAATGGGATACTGATTTAGATGGAATACCCAATGGTATTGATTTTGACGATGATGGCGACGGTTGGAATGATTCGGTCGATCAATTTGATTTGACTCCAGTTACTTCTTTACTAGAAAATGGGTCTTTTACATCTGGAACAATGAAAGTAGTTTTTACATCTCCAAGAGGTCATGAAGTCACTTTACAAATTTGGTATCCAACTAAAGAAATTATTGGCAATAGAGCTATTTATGATAATATTCTACAAGGTTCATCATTAGAAGATTCTACTCCTGATTGTAATGAACCTAGACCTGTTACCATATACAGTCATGGATTTCCTAGTTTTAGATGGGGTTCAGCTTTTTTAATGGAAAGTTTAGCAACCCACGGTTTCATTTCTATAGCTCTTGATCATAGATATGGTACTTTTTTTGACATCGACATTAATAAATTAGAAGAGCATATAATTTCTCGTCCTACAGATGTAATGGAAGGTTTTGATTGGTTAGTAAGTCAGAACAATGAAACCGGCGATTTGTCTGGCTGTATTATCCCTGAAGATGGGTATTCTATGATAGGGCAGTCTACCGGTGGATATACATCAATGATGATATCTGGTGCCAAAATCTTATCTGATGATTTAGAGTCAGGTTGTAAGGATGGCAATTGGGAGTTCAATGAATCAAACTGTGTATTTATTTCTCGATTCTCAGATCTTGGAATATCTGAATTATCTATTTCTGATACTAGAGTTAAATCTGTAATATTACTCTCTCCCTGGAATGCCAGTATACTTAATAACGGTATATCGAATGTTAATGTACCTACATTAGTTTTAACTGGTAATGCTGATGAAACTACAGTAATTTCTGAAGTTAATAATACTGTTTTACAACTAGGAGATAATTTAGTTAACTATGCTATATTCAATAATTCCGGGCATTATGCATTCGCCCCTATAGGTTGCCTCGCTTATGGTTGCGATGATTTATTAGATGTTAATATCTCAATTAATTTATCCAGTACCAGCGCTATAATTTTTCTGGCACAACAGCTTAACTGGCCATCATCTAGTATCTATGATTACCCTGATTCTGAGCATATTACATGGAAATATGATTAGTCATCTAATAATCATTTAATGAGGGTATCAAACAAGTTTCTGGCTCTGTAAAAATTCTATGCCTATTTTTTGAAATTATACTGTATGCTAAATCTCTTATTGGAGAAGGAATAATCCAACAAAACGGATAAAGAACTCTGTAATGCCATTTCATAAACAGTAAGCATCTTATTGCTGCTGCAGATCTAATATGAGATTTTCCATTTCGAATAAAATATACTGTATCTGCCTCTCGTTTTTTTGAGGATAATTTCTTAATTATCTCTTCACCTTCTTTACTTTCATTTGTCAGAAAGATGATTTTTTTATTTTTACTTAATCTAGGTTTTAAAAACATTGCAGCCCTATTACAGAGTCCACAATCTCCGTCAAGAATTAATGTTGCTTCATCCATTTACTCATCCTCTGTCGATTCTATTTTCCAAGTTAGAACACTTACTCCCTTACTTATGTGGACAAGATCAGGTTTTAGTGTGTCCTTGATTCCTAAATTATATGATTGGGTGAGTGTATTCTCAATTATTTCTGCCTCACCAATACTGTAATTCCAAGGTTTATGATAAGTATAAGCTCTGTAAGTTGCTCCTTTATGCTTAACATATAAACAATATCTTTCGAAAAGAAATTCTTCTAAACTATTCTTTTCTGCCGATAATAAAGGCCCTTTAGAGAATGATTCACCATTTAGTGAGACACCATCTTTTTTTCTTACTGATTTCCATTTATATCCTCCTTTTTCATTCGATTCAAAATCACATTTTGAATATCTGTATGGGAGACTGTATGCATATGGTGCATAAAGACAGGTGATATAACTTTGAGCATCCAGAGTCAGAAAATAAACGCCACTTTTCCCATTTTTTGTGACGTATGTCCTGATATTAAACTCTGGAAAATTTGAAATTAATGGTACAGATGGAAGTTTTCTAGGTCTCACTTTTTCCATTCGAAATGGAATTATACCAATGTATGCTTTACCATCAAATAAATCAATTTCTAAATCCTCAGGAATATAGGCGCGAAGTATATCAGGGTTAACTTCCCAATGCATGAATGTTAAACCAACCCAATTTTGCTCAAGAGAATGCTTCCTTTCCGGCATAGGGAATGGTAAATGGTCAGTTCTCATGATAAATGGTTGATAATAGTCTACTTCAACTTATGTAGTGTTTGGATTAGAAATTTTAGGTTATTGCAGATTTTTTCAATATAGAATATGTTGTATCATATTCATTCGAATTATCTTTAGGTAGTTTTTCTATTATCTTTTCTTCCCATTCTGACCAATTTAGTTCCGGGAAATTGATATTTCCACTATTTCGAGTATGTACTCTTGTAAGATGAATCTCATCGACCCTATTTAGGTATAATTCATAAATTTGTGACCCTCCAATTATCCAAAATTCATCACATCCGTTCGCATATGCAATTTCTATCGCTCTGCCCGGATATAACGCCATTTCTGCACCTTCATCTGACCATTTTGTGTCTCTGGACATTACTATATTCAGTCTTTCAGGAAGAGGTCTAAATTTTTTAGGTAATGATTCCCATGTTTTCCTACCCATTACAACAGCATTAAATCCATCTGCGACAGTTAATTTTTTGAATCTCTTCAAATCACTAGAAAGGTTCCAAGGAAGTTTCTCATCCTTTCCAATGATTCCTTGTTCATCCATTGCAACAATCATCATGATTTTCATTTAACTACCTCAAATTGATATTGGAGCCGAAATATGAGGGTGATGTTCATAATCCATGATTTGAATATCCTCAGATTTAAAATCATCAATATTTTTGATCTCAGAGTTCAGAATTAATTTTGGCAGCTTTAATGGCTTTCTTGAAATTTGTAGTTTCGCTTGTTCAAGATGATTCGTATAAAGGTGACAATCCCCTCCTGTCCAAATAAATTCTCCTGGCCTAAGTCCACAAACTTGAGCCATCATACATGTTAGTAAACTGTATGAAGAAATATTGAATGGTACACCCAAAAATGCATCTGCACTTCTTTGGTACAATTGACATGATAGTTCGCCATCTCGAACATAGAACTGGAAAAATGCATGACATGGCATCAAGGCCATTTTATCTAACTCTCCTACATTCCAGGCAGAAACAATTATTCTTCTTGACTGTGGGTTATCTTTGATTAGTTCTATTGCATTCTTAATTTGGTCTATTATCTCACCTTCATTAGATACCCATTTCCTCCATTGTTTCCCGTAAACAGGTCCTAAATCTCCATTTTCATCTGCCCATTCATTCCATATTCTTACCTTATTTTCTTGAAGGTAACTAATATTAGTATCTCCAGAAATCATCCATAAAAGCTCATGTATTACGCTCGGCCAATGAATTTTTTTAGTTGTAACTGCGGGAAAGCCATCACTTAAATCGAATCTCATTTGGTGTCCAAAAATTGATTTAGTACCTGTACCTGTCCTATCGTCCTTACTTCCTCCTTCCTCAAGGATTCGACTTAGAAAATCTAGATACTGCTGCATGTTGAGATAGCGGCTAGAGTGACAGTCTTTGAATAATACTCTCTATTAGTCACCTAAGGTGCTCCATTAAGTCGTAAAGTTTCTATTATTTGATCGGTAAATTTCCTATAAATTTTCTTCATTTCACTTCTCTTAATATCAAGATCTTTTGACAATATTTCCTCAATCTTTGAATCATTAAAATTTCCTCCTGACTGATTTGATAACCATTCTGAAAAAGTAATTGAATCTCCGATATAAACATCAATTCGTTTCCAAGGCCTAATCACCAAACTACCTGGTTTCATAAAATTTCTTGCCCCTTTTATTGAGATAGGCACTACGGGAATTAAGGGGAACTTCGCTGCTAACCTTGCAGCACCAGTTTTTCCGGGCTGTAAAAACGGTGGTTGGCTTTCTCTTGACCTTGTTCCCTCTGGAAATATTCCCATCGAACTGCCAGAATCGAGTACATCTACTGCTTTTTCCAAAGCGTCTTTAGAACCATTTTCTCTTGCAGTACTTATCTGTCCAGTGCTTTCCATTAATATTTTAGTTGCATGTGATTCGAAATGTTCTTTTTTTGCCAAATAGTGAACTGGTCTTTTAGCAGCAATAATTTTCAAAAAAGGATCAACATG
>DAFS01000046.1 GCA_002495525.1 Euryarchaeota archaeon UBA89
TTTCTCAATATTCTCAAATGCATCAAAAAAACCTTCAGGAGCCCTGGATTCAAGGTTAGCAAACACATCTTCAGTTGGGATACTAGCCGCATGCTGATACAATTGCTGTAGTTGCCTACATTTTTCAACACCAATCAAATCGGATCTGAGAGCAAAAATCTGTGCTAACTTAACTGAAAGTAATCCTTGCTTCTGAATCCAGTCCAAATCTGCTGGTTTTTTCTTCAAGATTTCACGCATGAAGAACAGGAAAGTCAGTAGTCTCACATCTACTAGTAAGCACTAACTAATATAATGGGTCGTATCAATCCATAGGGAAAAATACAGCCAATTTCAACTGTAAATCTGTTTCTATCATTAACAGCAACTATCGTCTACACTATCTTGAGCACAGAAACATGTCTTAGCAGGAATAATATCTGCTCGAGAACTTCTTTCCTCAAATTGAGAAGTTACTTTTTCTAGCTCACCAGAAGTATCTCCTCTAGCTTCTAAACATAACTTAAGCCCTAGAAGACCCCACATATTGTCTTTCCAAAGTTCTATATCTGCACGATATACTTCTTCTGCTTCTTCAACTTCTCCTTGTTCTAGAAGTAGTGCCCCTAGAATATGACGTACTGGTTGCATCTGACCCCAAGGTTCGTTGTATGCAAGATTCAATGAAAGATCTACTCCGCGACGCAGATGATCGAATGCTACAGTGAAATCAGCATCTTGGCCATTTTCTTTTGCAAGGTATTGTCTACGATACTCAATTTCTCCGTCTAATATTGCGTCGTTGACTAAGAGAATGCAAGGGCCTTCACTTGGTTCTTGATACATCAAATTATTATGAAGTACTCGACCTGCTAGTGCCGGATTCTGTAATGCTTCTTTGAATAAAACTTGTTCAGCCTCTGCTTCCGGCACCATTCCCATAGATGCATATGCGACCCCTCTGGCATAATGCTGAGTGGCAATAGCTGCTGGGAATACATCTCTATCTGTGTGCAATGGCTCATTAAGAATCTCATCCCACTTACCGAATCTAATCATTACATGCCATGGCATTGTAACATAGGATTCAAGGAAAATAGCACCCATTGGTATTACTCCTGCTAACATGAACTGAACACCTGAATTTGCGTCACCAGCAGGGAGTGTTTCAACTGCTTTACGCGCATATTTTAGGGCTGTTCCATATTGACCATCGAACATTGCACACCAAACTACGAAATGATGATTGTGCATTCTATAAAATTTGTAAAATTGTGATTCGTTACCTGTTATTTCGACATAGCGATCATCGGCTTCTACTGCTGCAATATTGCAATCTATAGCTTCTTTCCACTGTCCTACCCAAGCATCAATATGAGATGGCATATGAACTAAATGCCCTAAACCAGGCATTCTTGTACGGAGAACATCAGCAGCAGGAAGTGCTCTTTCAGGGAAAGGTGAAAGCTCTAGTGCATGGCAGTATAGGTGACATATTGCAGGGTGGACCTTTGCTTCATCACTACTTTCGAATGCATCTTCGAGAACCTTTACTAGAAGTAAGGTATTATCGTCTGCGGGAGTTATTTCACCAGTTTTTGTATTCTTATCCCAAAGTTGCCAGGCTTTCAGATTCATTAAAGCCTCTACATAAATCGCGGTTACATCTAAGTTCCCTCTGTATTTCTCATAAAGAGGAGCCATAGCATCTGCAAAAGCAATATTTAGTTCAGGACTATTTCCCATGTTTAAGACTGAAGGATCTGCGGCATCACGCGCTTCTTCAGAATGTCTTTCTGCTAAAGCATTGATTAAATCTTGTTCCAATTCTGTACATTTATCTTTCAGAGACATGGCTTGTTGTATAGGATCGTGACCTGATCCTAGACCAGGAGACCAGTTATAATTTGAAGACAGACAGTATGCAATACCCCACCATGCCATAGCACAATCAGGATCTAACTCAGTACATTTCTGGAAACATGCAATTGCTTCTTCATGATTGTAATTTAACATGTGTCCATGTGCAAGAATATACATCTTACGGGTTTCATCATTACTACAAGTAATGTCATTTGCAAAGGAATAATTGGAGGCATCTCCAAAATCATAATCATCGGGCTTTAGTACCATAATTTAATCGGAAAAGGGATAGAGTATAATGAATCTCCCAATAATTTATATCTATGAAGTTTTAAAAAAAAATTAATTCATGACTATTTCATACCTAGTATGGAAACTATTAGAAGAATCGCCGAGTATCCTAACCACTTCTATACCATCTCTCGATTCATATCTTGACATAATAGAGCCCTCAATTATACCGTCATCTAAAGCCCATAATGGTAAACTTTCTTCTGAGGTTTTTTGCTCTAGGTGAACTTCAATATGGAATACAGGGTCGATGTCATAAGTCAACTTACCTAGTCCTGAATATTCCCACCAATCCATTATTTCATTCAAGTATTCAACATCTCCTTTAATGTCCTTCATAGAGAATGACAATTCTTCTCCGATTCTCATTCCAACTTGTCTCAATAAAGTTTCAATATCAATTCCAAAGGCAGCTAGACTCTGTACACCTCCAGTCTCTAATTTTTTTCTTGCTTGATTAATTTCCATACCTGCATTCAGAATTGATTCTGGATCAAATGGGGTATCTTCAGTAGGTAGATCGTCATTGACATCAAGAATTTCTCTGATTCTCTCTAAAAATGAACCGCTCTCAAACGTCAGTCTCAAAGGATCAACTATTCTATTCTCGGTATATCTCTTAGAAGCTGAATCGAGAGGAACTCCCTCTGACCAAATTGACTCTACAAGATTAGCCCATGAATTTGAAAAATCAGGAGATTCGATAACTAGGGCAGCGTCTTCTTTACCTCTTCCTACTGGATTCTCTTCCATATTGAGATACTGTATAGTTTCTAGATTATCCATTAAAGCTCCTTGTGCTTCTAAATTATCAGTGTGGCGGACTTCAATGAGTTCGTGTAAATCTCCATAGAAACGTAATGTTCGACGGTCTAGTTGCCCTATTACTCGGATGTTAATTCCTCTGTTAGCAGCATTATTTACTGCTGTTATAGCAGGACTCCTACAAAGATGGAGGATACCGAATTTACCTAATAATAATATCAAATTCTGTGTAGAATCATCTGCCATCTTTTCAATTCTTTTCATGATATGGGTTCGTTCTTTCAAAACTGCAAACTTTGGATTAATATCTGTACTTTCTTCTACAGTATCATTAAATTTGAGAGTATTTGGATTAATTTGAACTTCTTCGTATGCCTGCTCAATCCTTTGTAATTGTAATTTTCTAATTCCAATTAGATGTTCTACTGCTTCTGTGATAGGAGGGCATGAAAATCTCATTGGCCTGTCTGCAGTCGTTTTTACCAATCCAATAGATTGCAATTTTTCTAAAGAATTATAAGCATCTAATCGGGTTGTTTCTAATTCTTTTGCTAACTCACTAGCCTTTAGATTTGATTTAGAAGAAAGAACCAAAACTGCTTTGATTTCTCTTTCATTCAATCCTGCGTCACTCAATATAATTTCCCAACTCATTAGAAATCTCCCCGTTCTGTGACGTCACTCATAGCAGCTAATATCTTGGCTACATGATTCCTGGGACGGAATAACCAATCATACATGTAGTGAACTTCTCTATCAGGACCGATTACAAATGAAGATTTAGCAGGGAATTGCCCAAGATATACTGGTACTCCGTATAGGTCTGCAACCGAACGATTTGGATCTGAAAGTAAAGGAAATGGTAATCCTAATTCTTCTCTGAATTCTTTATGATCTGCTGATGAATCTTGACTAATACCAATTATTTCTACAGGAGGTGTTAGAGAGCGGAATAAATCATATTGTTCTTTGAAACTAAGGCAGCCTCTTTTACAAGTTGGAGAACCGTCCTTTGCATAAAAAAATACTACTTTCCATTCTCCGTCTAAATCTGAAAAGTTGAACTCGTTAGAATCACTATCTAACAAAGTAAAATCAGGTGCTTTCTCTCCCACTGACACTACCATAAGTTCATCTCCTTTGATTTTACTAAAATACTTACTCTAGTTGAAGCAGATGGCCCATACGCATTTTTTTGGTATTTAGGTAGTCCCTGTTTGATTCACACAGACCAGTAACATGAGACACTCTATCAGAGACTTCGATTCCATTATCTCTTAATCCTTTAACTTTCAAAGGATTGTTAGTCATGAGACGAACTCTAGTAACATCTTTTTTCTTCAACATTGTTGCTGCTATTTCATAATCTCTAGCATCTGCCGGTAAACCTAGTGCAAGATTGGCATCAAGTGTATCATATCCTTTGTCTTGTAGAGCATATGCTTGAATCTTCGATTCTAAACCTATACCTCTCCCTTCTTGTCTCAAATATACAATTGCTCCTGCGCCCTCTTTTTGTATTAATTCCATAGATTTCTTTAGCTGTGCACCACAATCACACTTCAAAGAATGAAATGCATCACCAGTCAGACACTCTGAATGAATTCGAATTAGAGGATTTACCGATTTTGAGAAACCTTCTACATACAACAGTGCGTGTTCCATTCCTCTTTCATCGGGCGTGACAGCGATCCTAAAATTGCCACTTTCTGTAGGCAAAAAAGCATCTGATTCAACATTCTCTACTCCTGTGTCCTGTGACTTTTTGATTTGTATGGTCATAAGCACGCCTCGGCTTACTCACTTATCAAATGATGTTTGTTTATACTGCTTTTTGAAAACACTTGGTTATATGCTAGTACGCAGGTGCAAATACGAATGACCAACCTGTACTTGTCATCTAAACTCACGGAGTCTCGTGTGAGAACGATGAACAATTGTCCAATCAATCAGGATGGTGAATTTATACTGTATTGGATGACATCTTGCAGAAGATTCGCATTTAATGCATCTCTTCAACATGCAGTTACGCTGTCAAATCAACTAAAAAAACCAGTATTAGTAGTAGAAGCAGTGTCAATAACACACAAATTCGCAAATGATAGGATACTCTCATTCATGGTTCAAGGAATTATGGATAATATTAATGACTTTAAGGAACATTCTGTCTCTTACATGCCTTGGGTTGAGATTAAACAAAAAGCTGGAGGTAAAATGTTACGTTCTCTATCCGAAAAATCTGTTTGTGTAATTATTGATGACTATCCTACTTACACTCCGAGTAAAATTAGGGATGCAGCTGGTAGGAATCTGCAAGTGCGTGTAGACGCTGTAGATTCAAATGGTATTTTCCCTATGAATTGGGCCGAAAAAGAGTTCACAACAGCATACTCATTTAGAAAATATGTTCAAAAAAATATTCTAGATGCTTTCCATACTATTCCAGAAAAGAATCCTACTCAACATAGAGAGGGTGACTTAAAAGTCAGTGAAGAAATAATCGCTAATTTGAAAGATGACTTAGGGTTTGAATCAACACCTCTAGAATGGCTATGGAGAGTTGCAGAAGGAGGAACAGTAGGGAATCAGGCTATGGAAGAGTTTCCCATAGACCACACAGTTCCAGCAGTGGTTACTTCCAAAGGCGGAGTTAATGAAGCAAGGATTCGTTTACAAAAATTCCTTAATTATAGATTGAATAAATATAGTACAGACAGAAATAATCCAGATAAGCCTGCAGTAAGTGGACTTTCTCCTTGGCTTCACTTTGGCCATATTTCCTCTTATGAAATAATTCAAAATGTTCTAAGCAAAGAGAATTGGAGCCCTGACTCATTGAATCATGAAGATACTGGAAAAGGTACGAGAAGCGGATGGTGGGGTGTTTCTGAATCAGCATCATCATTCTTAGACCAAATTATAACTTGGAGAGAACTAGGATTTAATTTTGCATATAATAGAGAAGATCATGCAACCGTTGAAACCATACCTAATTGGGCAAAATTATCCATGAAAGAGCATCTCAATGATGATAGAATCATATATTCGTTAGAAGAATTAGAAAGAGCAGAGACTCATGATGAGATTTGGAATGCTGCGCAAAGAGAATTGTTGAGAACAGGTCAAATGCACAACTACATGAGAATGTTATGGGGTAAGAAAATCTTAGAGTGGTCTCCAAGTCCAGAAATTGCAGCTGAAAATATGATTTACATTAATGATAAGTGGGCCCTTGATGGAAGAGACCCAAACTCTTACACAGGAATATTTTGGGTACTCGGAAGGCATGATAGAGCATGGGGTCCAGAAAGACCAATATTTGGGAAAGTCAGGTATATGTCTTCTGAATCCGCTTACAGAAAATTAAAATTGAAAAATTATCTTCAAAAATATGCAAAGGATGAAAATATAACCTTAGCAAAATTTGGGTGAGGAAATGACTAATTATAAACATGAAACTGTCGTAAATGCAGATATAGAATCGACTTTTGACTGGTTTGAACATGAAGGGTCTTTTAGAAGATTAATGCCTCCTTGGGAAGTTGCTGAAGAAGTTCGGGCGGATGACTCTCTTGAAGTTGGATCTCAGAGAGTTTTCAGATTTCCCGCTCCAGGATTACCATTTGTAAATATGACTTGGGTTGCTGAACATACGGGCTATGATAAACCAAACTATTTTGCTGACACAATGGTTAAAGGTCCTTTTTGGAAATGGGATCATGACCATTACTTGACAGAAAAAGATGGAGTTACGACAGTTGTTGACGATGTGAAATATAGTGTACCATTTGGGCCATTAGGTATGTTAGTTGATAAAATGCTTGGAGGAGCATTGGTTACAGGAAGAATATCTGCTATGTTCAAAGCAAGAGAACTGAGATTACAAAGAGACATGAATGAGCATAAAAAATATGTGAATGAAGCAAGAAAAAGAATCTTGGTCGCTGGTTCATCAGGATTGATAGGAACGCAATTAGTTGCTTTCTTAGATACTGGCGGACATGATGTATGGAGGCTTGTACGAAGACCGGCTAAAGAAGGAGCAAAAGAACTAACCTGGAAACCAGATAAAGGTATTCTAAATCCTGAAGATATAGAAGGTTTTGATGTAATTATACATCTAGGAGGTGCAGGTATTGGTGACAAAAGATGGAGTAAAAAGAGAAAAGCCTTGATTATTGATTCTAGGAAAGATAGTACTACATTACTTTCTGACACAATGAGTAAACTGAAGAAAAAGCCTGAAGCATTTATTGTGGCCAGTGCTGTAGGTTACTATGGTAATCGAGGAGATGAAGAATTAACTGAAAACAGTGAACCTGGAGAAGGATTCCTAACAGATACAGTAATTCAATGGGAATCATATGCAGATTCTGCAAGAGAAGCCGGTATCAGGGTTATTAATACTAGAAATGGTATTGTTTTGGCAGCCACAGGCGGAGCTCTAGGGCGCATGTTACTTCCTTGGAAAATGGGTGGTGGTGGCCCCCTTGCTGGCGGAAAGCAATGGATGTCATGGATTTCTCTTGATGATGAAATATATGCTATTCACCATTTGATGATGAATCGTGATTGCGAAGGTGCTTACAATTTGACTGCTCCTAATCCTTGTATGCAGAAAGTTTTCTCAAAGACACTGGGTAAGGTTCTCAGGCGTCCTGCAATTGCTCCAATACCTGGAATCTCAATGAAAATCTTATTTGGTGAACTTGCTAAACATCTCCTAATTGATGGGCAGAGAGTGTTACCACATCGACTGGAGGAATCAGGTTATGAATTTATTCATAAAAATCTTGAAGATGCCTTAAGAGATTCATTAGGTAAGTGGAGATAGTTGAATGAAAGATACTCATGAATATTTAGTAGATACTAAATTTCCAGAGTTTAACTTATATGATGAAAAGAGGAAATATATTACTGAAGAAGATATTATTGGAAAATGGAGTGTAATATTTTTTTATCCAAAGGATGAGTCTCCAGGATGTACATTACAATCTTGTTCATTTAGAGATAAATATGAAGAATTTAATAATCTTGGAGTTCAGATCTTTGGAGTCTCCTCTGATTCAGTATCTTCACATAAAAGATTCAAGAAGAGACATAATCTTCAGTATTCTCTATTGAGTGATAAAGGCGGAATACTTGCAGAAAGCTTGAGGTTGAAAAAAAATTTAGGTTTTCTTCCTGCCAGAGTTACGTTAATTGTTAATCCTGAAGGAATCATAATTTATGCTCATACCAGCCAGTTGGGAGTTACTGGTCATGTAAGGAAAGCACTCAATGAAATCAAAGTTCGAGAAATCAAAATTTGAAATCGCTCCAATCATTAAGATATGATTAATTTTGTTAACATTGAGTACACTAGTTGAAGTAGTATTGGTGAACGCGTCAGTAATATGGCTCAAGGTACAGTCAAGTGGTTTAATCAGAAAAAAGGATTTGGATTTATAGAACAAGAAGATGGTGAAGACCTGTTTGTTCATTATACTCAAGTTGAAGGCGAAATTAAAGATGGAGACTCTGTTGAGTTTGAAGTTGGAGAAGGCCCTAAGGGTCCAAATGCAATCAACGTCTCAAAAACAGAGTGATTTATTCAGATTTCAGAATAATAATCAATCGCAGCATCTTCAATGTCTTTACAGGCCTTGGATTCATCAATAGTTAGAGTTTTTCCATCTCTGCGGATAGCTTCTCCTCCTACAAATACGTCTAACACATCTCCACCTGAATATATTGTATTTGCAAGGATTCTACGATTATCCCGGCCAATAGGTCGCATACGAATATCGTCAAGATTCCAAGTAATCCAATCTGTTGAGCCTTTAGTGGCTAATTTCCAAGTTTCAATTGGGTCTAGAATTCTCGCATCCCAATGATCATGCCTTTGAACCAAACTCGCTGCTTTAGATTCAGAACGCATGTCGAGACTATTGTTACTAGCAGCACCATCAGTCCCCAATCTGACATCGACTCCTGCTTCTATCATAGCAGGATAAGAAAGAGTACCTCCACAGGCTAATTTCTGGTTAGAAGTAGGGCAATGAACTGCATGAGCCTCATGTTTAGCCAATATTCTCATTTCTTTTTTTGTAACCCATCCACAATGAGCACAAACAGTATTACCATCTGAAAAGAAATCGAGTGAATCGAGATACTCTATTGGATACATTCCTGTCAGTGAGTGACAATCTGCAACTTCTTTACGAGTCTCTGACGTATGAATACTCAATTTACAATTAGTTTCTTTCGAAACTTCTGAGGCTTTTCTTAGAGTTTCTTCACTGCAAACATAAACTGAATGAGCGCCTATGCCATATGATATCCTATCTGGACGAGATGACCCCTGTTTGATCAAGTTCCGCATATGCTTCAATGCATCTCCCGAACCAGGTTTAAAATTCGGAGTTAAACCATCTGTGATAGGCCCACATAATTCAGCTCTTAGACCGGTTTTTGCTAGTGTTTCACCAATTACTTCAGTATGGAAATACATGTCACAAGCAAAAGTAGTTCCTGTCGAGATTAATTCTGCTGCTGCTGCGCGTGTACCAATTTCAACAAATTCTGGCGTAAGAAATTTTTCAACAGGAAATATTGATTTTTCCAACCATTCCATCAATGGTAAACCTTCTCCCATTCCTCTGTTAAGGACCATAGGTAGGTGCGTATGCCAATTCTGAAAAGAGCGAGTGATAAGTCGCATTGAGCCATCAATTACTTCAATGACATCTTCGTCCCCGTTACTCTGGGAAAAACTACCATCCTCATGTAATAAAAAATTGCCATATTTGACAACACCATCATGGTCAATTAATCGAGTATTTGTTACTCTTCTAATGCCAATCTCAGAGGTGACCATGATAACTCGAAGAGGTCATTTACCGTCAATCTTTGCTTGAAAGAAAGTAACAATCCGCATAATTCAAACATAGCAGTCCATACATCTTTATCTCAGACATACCAGAGTAAATTATGGCTAACTTCGGGGAAATAGGTTTCTCTGGGAAATTACGCCCTTCACAAATAGCATCATCGGAAATAATTCGTGAACAACTAGAAGCAGGTGAAAAAAATCTTCATGTTGTAGCACCACCGGGATCTGGAAAGACAGTCCTTGGGCTTTATACTTGGTCTGATTTAGTACGGTTGCCTACTCTCGTTTTAAGCCCTAACTCTGCAATTCAGGCCCAATGGGTTGCAAGAGCAAAGGAATTATTCAATTTAGATGGTAAAGAAGAACAAATTCTTACGAATACAAAGTCTCCTGGATTGCTAACTTCTCTTACATATCAATCAGTTACTCTCCCAAAACGTGCTGATGAAAATCTTGATGAAGCCGCAATGGAAATATGGATTAAAAAATTAATTTCTGAAAATGAAGCAGATAATGAGGAAACTGCTAAGGCTTGGATAAAAGACTTGGAAGATAATAATATAGATTATTTCAGAGAAAGGTTTAGCTCGTATAGAAAACAAGTAAGAGATGATTTTGCTACTCATGGAAATGCTTTATGGATTTTACATGAATCTTCGAAAAAGAATCTAGAGAACCTTGCGAAAACTGGAATAGGATTGATAATTCTTGATGAATGCCATCATCTGCTTGGACACTGGGGGAGGGTTCTAAGTGAAATTAGAGAATATTTTGGTGATCCAATTGTTTTAGGACTCACAGCGACACCTCCTGACATTGGTTCTGTGAGTATTGATGATGGTGAAAGATACAAAGAATTTTTTGGAGAAGTTGATTACGAAGTACCTGTTCCAGCATTAGTTAGAGATTCTAATTTATCCCCCTATCAAGATCTTGCCTATTTTGTAAGACCAAATCCAGAGGAATTAAAATATATCGCTAATGTTGACAAAGAATTTGAAGAATTAATTGAAGAAATTAGTAATGGGCCTGAAGATACCAAAAATCGTACACCAAGATTAGATATTTGGTTAACTGAAATTCTAAGTAAATTATTGCTTCCAAGTGGGTCAGTAAAAAATTGGACTTCGTTCGTTAGAAGAGACGAAAACTTGGCTAATTCTGCTAGACTTTATCTCTTGTATAAAAATATAGATTTACCAGAAAATATACCATATCCTGAACAAAAACTAATTGATATGGATTTGAGTAAAAATCAAGTCATGATTACCTTGTTAGATCGTTATATTAGACATGGGCTTCTTCGTTCAAAAAATGAAAAAGACCATGAATTAGCAGAAGTAGCTATCCAAAGGTTGAGGATGTTAGGCCATCAAATTACTGAGACTGGAATGAGGCCGTGTGCCTCACCGGTTGGGCGTGTAATGGCATATGCATCGGCAAAATATGATGCTTTGAGAGATATTTTAATTGCGGAAATGCAAGCATTGGGACCAGATATCAGAGCAGTAATTGTTACCGACTTTGAGAAGACATCTGCTACCGCTCTAGTTGAAGGAGTTCTAGACAAGAATGCGGGTGGAGCTATTGCAGCATTCCGTTCAGTTTTAGTTGATGAAGCAACTGATCGGCTTAATCCCGTTCTAATGACTGGTTCAACCGTATTAGTCGATGATGATTTATGTGAAATAATATTATCTAGATTTGAACAATGGATTAAAGAAAAAGGATTAGAGATTAAA
Source organism: Euryarchaeota archaeon UBA89 (assembly GCA_002495525.1). Lineage (GTDB taxonomy): Archaea > Thermoplasmatota > Poseidoniia > Poseidoniales > Thalassarchaeaceae > MGIIb-O2. Next base: position 11,515 of record DAFS01000046.1, read on the forward strand.
ATTGAGCATACTAAAAATGACGGTTATAATGAAATTAGAGGAAGAGGGAATCAATGGAAGCCAAGATACTATACTGAGATGATTACTGAATTATTTCAAGAAGGCGTTACAAAATGTTTGGTAGGCACTAGAGGTTTACTTGGAGAAGGTTGGGATGCAAGTAGGATTAATGTTCTGATTGATTTGACTACAGTAACAACTAGTATGAGCATTAATCAATTAAGAGGACGCTCATTTAGGCTTGATAAAAAGAATCCAGAAAAGGTTGCTAATAACTGGGATATTGTATGCTTGGCAGAAGAATTCAGTAAAGGTTTTGATGATTATTATCGTTTCAAAAGAAAGCATTCGAGGCTCTATGGGGTTTGTGACGATAGTGCTATTGAGAAGGGAGTTGGCCATGTACATGCTGCATTTACTGAAGCTCGTCCGGAGGGTATCTCAGAAACTTTAGATGTATTCAATGATGAAATGATACGTAGAGCGAGGAATAGAGAAAGAACCAGAGAACTATGGAAAATTGGTGAGCCATTTAATGCGAAACCAAAAGAAGCAATTGAAATGAAAATGAAGGAAGGATTTTCAGGTGGATGGCCTATATTGAGTGTTTCATTTCAGAGACCAGAATGGAATGATGAATCATTAGTACTCGCAATAGCAACTGCTGTTTCTGGTGCATTAAGAGAAACTGGTAATTTGAAAACAAGTACTACAATTGCATCTGGAGATAGAGGTGGAGGATGGATGAGGACATATCTTGAAGATGCCTCTGAAGAAGATTCAAAAATGTTCACAGAAGCAATGGAACAAGTACTAGGTCCACTAGATAATCCAAGATATATGATTCCAAGACAGGTCAAGATGATTAGTGACACTTGGGTAAGCAAATTACTTCCTGAAATCATAGGAAAATATTTCAGAACAAAGAAAAAGAAGTTAGTAATGTTCCATTCAGTGCCTAAGAAACTTGCTCAAAATAAGGAAGATGCAGCAATTTTCCAAAAGCATTGGAATTTTGAAGTTAGTCCAGGAGAAGTAATGTATGGTTATAGTAAAGATGGAAGAGAAAAAGTTCGTTGGGCAGTGGAACAAGATCTTTCACCAAGAGGAGATTTCCATAGTAAAAGTGTATTTACTTAGATAGAAGATTCACATGATTGGCAATCAATACCTGTGCCTTTATGCATATCACAATATCTTTTCCTACAAGTAAAACACCTGAAATCAAAGGCATTAACTCCAGTAGAACAACTTGGAACACCACATATATCAACATTTTCTGAGACAGGAATAGAGGACCGAGGAATTACTGATTCATCCTCAGATTTATCTACTTTCCACCATTCATTTACTGATTCTTTAACTAATTCAGGGCTATCATGAAAATTCAAGGCTTTTTTGACATATGGGTGTGTTAGAAAATTTCTTGAATGGTGAGGGTGTTCAGGTCGTATAATTTTATCGAGTTTTTCTATTCCCTCG